>JAABTO010000300.1 GCA_011389835.1 Desulfotignum sp.
ATCTGCGCAAAAGCACCACCGACAAATCCCTTCGCCTGGGTCCCAAGGCGTTTTCAATGGGCCATGAATGTTTTCACGGGTTTGATATCTATCAGGGCATCAAGCCCATCATCGACAAAACTTTTTTTGAACACCACATCTCCATCGACTCGGCCCTGATCGACGGATACAAGCTGATCTCCCTGTACCGCCGGGAAATGCCCAACCTGGTATCGTTTCACCTGCCTTTAATCATGGATGAACTCTATGCCCGGGCCATGGGGAAGATCGTGCTGGCCAACCTGGGGTCAGACGATCTGGAACATTATTTTTCCACGTTGGCGCCCACAAAACTGACGCCTTATACCCTGGTGGAAATTGACGCGATCAGAAAAGATATTCGGCAAACCAGAACAAGGGGGTATTCCATCAATGACAGGGAATATATGACCGGAGTGATCAGCATCGGGGCCCCCATGATGAATTTGCAGACCAAATCGGTGGTGGGCGCCGTGAGCCTGGATTTTCCGTCCAGGGAATATTCCCTGGACGCCATCGAAAAACAGTATATTTCCGTGCTGCTCACCCTGGCCTCCGAAGCCTCGGACCTGATCACCACGGCCGGCATCCGCCAGTAAGGGGGGGCAGCCGGCCGCCAGTCCCAGTCATTTCAAAAATTCCGCCGGGCTCAAATGAGTGAGCCTGCCTTCTAACAATAGGCGCGGGCCTGAAAAAATCCTTGACGATCAAATAGTCTGTGTATATACTTCGGATATACATTGGGAGGTGATCTTATGCTTACAAAAGTTCAAAAATGGGGAAATAGTCAAGGTCTTCGCATCACAAAGGCATTGCTTTCAGATGCGCAGATAAATGTAGGCGATGCCGTCAATATTTTTGTAAAAGACGGTGCCTTAATCGTCACCCCGGCCCAAAGAGTCCGCAAAAAATATAATCTCAAGGATCTTGTGTCGAAAATTCCCAAAGGACACCAAACCAGAGAAACCGATTGGGGAGAACCAGTCGGGAAAGAGATCTGGTAAATGTCAGCCTATGTTCCCAAACAGGGAGACATAATCGCAATTACATTTGATCCGCAAACTGGGCATGAGCAAAAAGGACGCCGACCCGCATTGGTTGTCAGCAAGGATCTGTTCAATAGAAGCACAGGTTTAGCTATTGTGTGCCCAATTACAAATACTGACCGTGACTTTCCCTTTCACGTACCAATTCCAGAGGCAAGCAAGTTGACCGGTTTCGTCATGGTTGAGCAAGTGAAATCAGTTGATTTCCGAGCTCGCCGTGTTAAACGTATCGAGCGACGGAACGACGAACTGTTGTCTGAAGTACTGTCAATATTAGATGCTTGTATATATGAATAGGCCAATCAAAGTATTCAGCAGACCGCAAACAGCCGCGGCTGGGGATGCCCACCGTTATGTTTAAAATGGCGTTACCTGGCAAAGATATCTGATATGGAACCAAATTCGGTTATTGAGGCGGATTTGTGCCGCACACAGGCCCTGATCAACCAGGGGATCAAAGATTTTTCAGGCGCTTACATGGCTGTCAAATATGTGGCCGGCCGCATGGACAAATACCCGGATACCATCGGCGGCGACACGGTGAACACATTGATCGCCGTCATCCGGTCCCCCCGGTTTGACCACCAGAAACAGTCGTATTTTCTTTTCAATGAAGCCGCTGAAGCCTTGATCCGGCTTGCCGGCCGGGTCAGGGAACCGTTGTCAAAAAGCATTATCCAGGCACTCAGCGATATCCTGTATACCTCTCACGGAAAACGCCTGCGGGCCGTGAATCAGGCCTTGGGAGAGCTGCCTTGGAAACCGGCGGTATCCGATCCTTCGGTCATTGATCCCCTGTCTGTTCTGCCGGTGGATCTGAACAAGCTTCTGCCCGGGTCTTCGGCAGGGCTGAAGCAAACCAGATGGCAGGGCCGGAGCCTGATCATCAATACATCCGGCAGCGCCTGTCTTGTGCTGAAATTTGCCACCAGCGCCGACAATATTACGGACCTGGCCCGGGAGGCGGCCTGGCTCACAAAACTGGGGTTCCCCGGGGAAGATATGGCCGCCGGCAGCTTTGATACGCCGGTGCCGATTGAACACAAAGGGCACCGGGTGTTTGACATCACCTCTGATTTGCCCGGTGACACCCCTCCTTTCCTGTACAAACAGATCTGCATTGCGTTTTTACCCTGCCCTGGCTATTATGAGTACCCCAACGCTCCGGGATGTCTCCAACCCATGTCATGGACCAGACAAGTGTTCATCAAAAATGCCCGGATCCTGGGTCAAATGACCGTGAAGGGAATCGTTCACACCGCTTTGATTCCATTGTTTCATAACCGGGTCCAGCAGCGCCGGCGCAACGATCAGGGGGCTTATTTGTGGGAACATGCCGGCCGTCTGGATCAGTGGCTGGATTCCTGTCAATATCCCAACTTTGCCCGTTCCGGCCCCAGGGATTTCGAACACATCGAACGAATTGATACCGGTGCCAGACTGCGCCATTACATTGGAGAACATCTCTTAAGCTTCATCCTGGTGATCGGCAGTTTTTTCAGAAACAAGGCCCCGGACCGCCGGGGCCTGACCCCGGACGCAACCCCTGAAGACACACGGGATCTGTTTGACCGGGCAGCGTTTGAATCCATGATCGCAGACGTCAGCGAGAATTATTTTAAAGGACTGTGCAAAACCGGCCTGCCCCATGAGCTTCTGCAGACCATACCCCGGCTCACCCGTGCGTTGATTCAGACCATGGGATATGATGAGCACATGGTGGAAGTGCTGCGGATCCAGGATCAAAACCGGATGACCAAGGAACAATATGAACAGTTTTTACATCAACGGGGTGTCAAAACGATGCCCCCGAAAGGACAGACGGATATTCCGCTGAGCACAGGCCCCCACCTGGGCGGCTTCAATCAAAGCATTTCCGTTCCGGAACTCATTGAATACCTGTTTCGTTTTTCCGCACTGGCGGTGTCTCATTGTTTTCTGAATGAACACCGGTTGTCAGGATGAAAGGGCTTTTGTTATATGATTCTGAAAAAAATGGCAGGTTTCACCCTGAAAAAGGATACCCATGAATTTAACATCTGCTTTTGTGAACATCGACCCGGCCCGGTGCACGGGGTGCGGGACCTGTGTCCGCGTCTGTCCCTCAGACATCATTTTCCTGGAAAACCGCACAGCCTATGCGGCTCCGGATACGGACGCGGCAAGGTGCCTGGTCTGCGGCCACTGCATGGCCGCCTGCCCGGAAAGCGCCATCCATATCCCGGACCTGGATCCGAGCCTGAATGATTTTTCCGGGTTTGACCTGGACCCGGCCTGGCTGGCACCGGGCACGGGAATAGCCACCTCAGATCTGGCCAGGCTCATCTGTTCCAGGCGGTCCTGCCGGAATTACAGACAAACACCTGTGGAAAAGCAAACGTTTCAGGATCTCATCCGGCTGGCTGTGTTCGCTCCGTCCGGCACCAACTCCCAGGCCTGGACCTTTACCTGTTTGACATCCAGATCCGAAGTCCTGGTCCTGGGAAACGCGATCAAGGATTTTTTCAAACGGTTGAACAGAAAAGCGGAAAATGTCCTGCTCAGAAAATCCCTGGCCCTGGTGGGCGCAAAAACCCTGGATCACTATTATACCAACTATTATGAATCGGTCAAAACCGCCATCCAGCAGATGGAAACCGAAAACCGGGACCGGCTCTTCCACGGCGC
>JAABTO010000301.1 GCA_011389835.1 Desulfotignum sp.
ACCAGGACAGCCATATCCAATTGGGTCATGGCGCGCATCAAAAACAGATTCAGGCCTCGATCACCTGTCAGACCTCAGCCATTGCCGTGGAAACGGCCGACGAAAAAACCCGGGTGAAAACCTATTTAAAAAAAGCCGGAATTCCCGTACCTGAGGGCCGGGTGACATCTTCCGAAGAAGAGGCACTCACCGTTTTTAAACAACTTGGCACAGCCGTTGTCGTCAAGCCGGATGTGGGAAATCATGGAAACGGGTCCACCATTAATGTGACCGATCCCGGGCAGTTGAAGATGGCGTTTCATGCAGCCCATGCCTACCACCCCGATGTTATTGTCGAAGAATACGTCAAGGGCGGTGATTTTCGTCTTCTGGTCATTAACGGCAATTTTATCGCTGCGGCAAAAAGAGAACCGGCCCATGTCATTGGTGATGGAACATCTTCCATCCATGATCTGATCCAGGCCGTCAATTCCGATCCCCATCGCGGGTTTGGGCATGAAAAGGTGCTCACACAGATCGAAGTCGATGACATGACCCAAAGGCTTCTGGCTTTAAAAGGCCTTTCCATAGATTCTGTCCCTGAAAACCATGCGGTGGTCTATCTTAAAGCCACGGCCAATCTCAGCCAGGGGGGGACTGCCACAGATGTTACCGATGAGGTCAGCCCGGATATCCGCTTCATGGCTGAACGGGCCGCCCGGATTATCGGACTGGACTGTGTGGGGGTTGATGTGCTGGCAAAAGACATCTCATTGCCCCTTGAGTCCTCCGGCCTTAAGGTGGTCGAAGTGAATGCCGCACCTGGATTCCGCATGCATCTTGAGCCCACACAAGGGCGGCCCCGGAATGTTGCAAAGCCGGTTGTGGACATGCTCTTTCCCATGGGGTATGCAAACATTCCCGTTATAGCCGTAACCGGAACAAACGGCAAAACAACAACCTGCAAACTCATTGCCCATACACTCAAATATTCAGGAAAAACAGTCGGTCTGACCTGTACTACCGGTGTTGTAATTGATGGAAAACCGATTTTATCCGGAGATTACAGCGGCCCGGAGGGTGCCGGTATTGTTCTCAGGGAACCATCGGTGGACCACATTGTCCTGGAAGTTGCCCGCGGGGGAATCGTCAGGCGAGGCCTTGGCGTCAGCGAGGTTGATGTGGGAGTTGTGCTGAACATTGGAAAGGATCACCTGGGCAATGACTGGATAGAGACCCAGGAAGATCTGTGCATGATAAAATCCACCGTGGTGGAGGTTGTCAAGAAGACCGGATTTTCTGTTTTAAATGCAGATGACAAAACAACCATGACGATTCTGGACCGTGCCCGGGGAAATGTGATTTTATTTTCTTTGGACGCAAGTAATCAAAGGATTAAGGCGCATGTAAAAAACGGTGGGGTCGCTGTCACGCTGGTCGGCCGAAATGTGATTATCAGAGACAGTGAATTGGATATCAACATTTGCACGCTGGAAGAAATCCCCATTACTTTTGACGGAATGATCGATTTTAACATCTCAAACACCCTTGCTGCAATAGGTGCGTTGCATGGTGTGAACATCCCCGTTGATCAGATTCGGAATGGAATTATGACATTTTATCCCACGCCGAATCAAAACCCCGGCCGCATGAATTTATTCGATTTCCAGAAATTCAAAGTCCTGTTGGATTACGGCCATAATCCGGAATCCGCCCGTGCCATGTCCCGGTTACTGCCGCGACTTTCACCAGGCAGAAAGGTCGCCCTGTGCCATGGGACCGGAAACCGGACCACCGAACAGATCATTGACTATGGAAAGGCCCTGGCTTCGGTCTACGATTATATCCTGCTGACTGATTTTGACCCGCGGGACAGACCCATCGGGGAAACCCCGGACCTGGTCTATAAGGGATTGATTCAGGGTGGTTTCAGCAAAGAAAATATTGAAATTGTTCCGGAACCGGACAAGGCTGTGGATGTCCTTTTTTCAAGAGCACAACAAGGAGATCTGCTGGTCATTCAACCCGATGAGCTTGAACCTGTCATGAGTCAAATTCTTGAAAAATATCGAAAGATTGTGACACACATTTGATCTTTTTCACTTTATCCGCTGTTTGGTCTGGTTGATCCGTTTGGTGATCTTGATCTGCCTGGGACAGGCCTTTGTACATTCAAAATGATTTTTACAGGCCCAGACCCCATCCGGGTGATCCAGTTGAGGCAGCCGGTCTTTAAATCCATTGTCCCTGGAATCGGCAATAAACCGAAACCCCTGTACCAGCGCGGCAGGACCCAGGAAATCCGGTCTGTCTTCAGGTATGGGGCAGGCGGAATAACAGGATGCACATAATATGCAGTTGGTGGCATCGTCAAAGGCCTGACGCTGCTCAGGCGATTGCAGCCGCTCTTTTTCCGGTACCTGTTCATCATTGATCAGATAGGGTTTAACCGACCGGAACTGTTTGAAAAACTTTCCCTGGTCCACAATCAGGTCCCGCTGGACCGGCAAATGGCGGAGGGGTGAGATTTCCACCACCGCCCCGTCCTGGTCAGCCACATCCTTAACCAGGGTTTTGCAGGCCAGGCCGTCTTTTCCGTTAATCCGCATGGCATCGGATCCGCAGATCCCGTGGGCGCAGCTTTTCCTGAAACCCAGGGTGCCGTCCTGATATTGCTTGACCTGGATCAGGGCATCCAGCAGCCGGTCTGTGGGATCGGCGTCCACCGTATATTCCTGAAACACGGGGGCGTCATCTGTTTCCGGGTTGAACCGTTGAATCTTAAGGATAATTTTCACGTGTCCTCCTTTAATAGGTCCTGGGTTTCGGATCCCAGATGGATGTATCCACAGCTTTATAGGTCAGACCCACCTTGTTGCCGTCAAGAAACGCCAGGGTATGCTTCAGCCAGGTGGTATCGTCTCTTTCCGGAAAATCCTCCCTGGAATGGGCCCCCCGGCTTTCGGTCCTGGCACCGGCAGACACCGCCGTCACCAGTGCCAGGTCCAGCAGATTTCTGAGTTCAATGGTTTCCAGCAGGTCCGTATTAAAGGGCCTGGACCTGTCCTGGACCCGGACGGTCTCATAGGTTTCCCTGAGATGCTGAACCGTTTCAACGGCCTGGTCCATCTGTGTCTGGCTGCGGTAAATCCCCACTTTTTCCATCATCACCGCCTTCATTGTTTCAGAAATATCACCGCCATGGGGGCCGGTGCCGCCGTCGGTCAGCCGGCTGATCCACTGCCTTGCCCGGTCAGCGGCATCCGCCGGCAGTTCAGGGGCGTCAGCTGATTTCACATACTCCCCAATGTGGATCCCGGCCCGGCGGCCGAACACCACCAGATCCAGCAGAGAGTTGGTTCCCAGACGGTTGGCCCCGTGGACGGACACACAGGCGCATTCGCCTGCGGCATACAATCCGTTGACCACGGTGCCCTTTTCATCGGCCAGGACCCGGCCGTCCAGATCCGTGGGGATGCCGCCCATGGCATAATGGGCGGTGGGCAGCACCGGGATGGCCCCCTGGGAAGGATCTACGCCCAGATAGGTTTTGCAGAAATCCGTGATATCCGGCAGTTTGGCGTTCAGGACCTGGGCCCCCAAATGGGTGGCATCCAGCTCTACCCAGTCGTCAATTTTCCGGTCCCCGCGCATGCCCCGCCCTGCCTGGATCTCCGTCATAATGGCCCGGGACACCATATCCCTTGGGGCAAGATCCAGCAGGGTGGGCGCA
>JAABTO010000066.1 GCA_011389835.1 Desulfotignum sp.
CCGGAAGCGTGTCTGCAATGAGATTGCTCAATACCTCCCCCGGTCCCACCTCAACAAAAAGCCTTGCCCCGTAAGTATTCCAAAGGGACCGGGCATTGTCCATCCAATGGACCGTGGATTCCAGGTGAGCCATGAGGATTTTTTTGATCTCATCGGGATCTGACGGATAGGGTATCCGGGTCGTATTGGAGATAACCGGAATCTGTGGGGGATGAAATGCAATGTCGGCAATGTATGCGGCAAGTTCATCATGGATGACCTGCATGGCAGGAGAGTGAAAGGCCATGCTGACACGTAGAAGGGTGGTCCGGTGGCCCGTTTCCTTCAATTTTTTGCAAAAATCTTTGATGGCGCCGGTGTTGCCGCTTAAAACAGTCTGAAGGGGTGAATTGATATTACCGATGTGGGTATCATCGTAATCCTGGATCATTTTTTTTAAAAGATCCAGGGGGGCGTCCGTGGCTGCCATGACACCGGGATCGATATTGGCGGCAGCCGCCTGATCCATGCACAGGGCCCGCTTGTTTACGATGCGAAACCCGTCCTCAAAGGAATAGACACCGGCCAGGCACAAGGCGGTCAATTCGCCGAGACTGTGACCGGCCATGGCCACAGGGCGGATGCCGAGGCTGATGAGATATCGGGCAATGGCATTTTCCATGGCGAACATGGCAGGCTGCTGCCATCGGGTCTTCTGAAGGTTTTTTTCCCGATCATGGAACATCAGGTGAAGCAGATCAAAGTCTGCAACATCTGCCGCCCGGTCCATCCATTCTTTGATGACGGGAAAGCAGGCATACAGTTCCTGTCCCATGCCGCTGTACTGTGCCCCCTGTCCGGGAAACACAAGGGCAAGGGGCAAAACCTTCCGATTCTGATGAACCTGCACTTCGGACGTCTGTTGCGTCCCGGGTGAGACCATGACCGTATCCATTTCGTCCATGGCCTGCTCCACCTGCACCACATAATTGGAACCGCCGAATCCGAAAGCATTGACTTCCATTCTTCTGGGTCCGCCGGAGCGGCTTTTCCAATCCAGCGGCGCAGCAGAGATGATAAGACCTGATTTTTCCAGATTGATTTCCGGGTCCGGATGCCTGTAATTGAGAGTGGGCGGAAAAATCCCCGATTTCATGGCCGCAACCCCCCGGATGAGGCTGCTGAGACCCGAGGCGCCTAAAGTATGACCGATCTGGGATTTGAATGCCGTGAGTACGGTACGCTTAGAGGAATTATAGAACGCCTTCAGGGCACGGACCTCTTCCAGGTCTCCCTGCCTTGTGCTTGTGGCATGGCATTCCACAAGATCCACTGCATCAGGCCCATAAGAAGTCTTTCTGAAAGAGGCGCGAATGGCCATCTGCTGGGAAACACTGGAGGACTCCACCATCCCCAGATGGTTATTGCTGGCGCCCATGCCGGTTACATATGCATGAACAAGGGCCTTTCTTGCCCGGGCCAGGTTTTCCCGCTCAAGCACAATCATTGCGCCGCCTTCACCCAGGACCATGCCGTCTCTTTGGGCATCAAACGGGCAGGAGGTTTCCTGCGCGGGTCTTTTCCGCCCGGACAGCCCGTAAAGTGCGCCCAGGGCGGAAAATTCCAGGAAATGCAGATGGCTGAGCGTATCCTCGCCCCCGCCCACGACGGCGGCGTCTATGATGCCGTTTTGAATCATCTGGATGGCGCTGTGAAGTGCCACCAGTGAGGTGGCGCAGGCTGCGGACACGGCATGGCTGGGCCCCATGAACCCATACTGCTTGCAGATAAAACCGGCGGCTGCACAGTTGAGCCGGCCCAGCAGGGTGGTGTCGTCCGGGGCCATGCGCCCGGATTTTATTTCCTGTTCGATGGCGCGCAGCTGATCCGGTGTGAGATCCACGGCCCTTTTGATGCCTGCCAGGATGTCGTGCACATATGCCCGGATAATGATATTGGGGAGTGTCCCTGCCGCCTCTCCCGAATTCTGGGAAATGAGGACGGCGATTCTCTCCCGGGGGATATCTGATGTCAGGATGCCGGATGCCCGGATGGCCCTGTCTGCAAGCCACATGGAAATCCGCGTGGCCTGGGTCATGCTCCTGAAATCATGGGGCGGAATCCCCAGTTCATTGCGGTCGATGGAAAAGTCCAGAAAAGCACCCACCTTGCAATAGGTCTTGTCCGGCATATGGGGCTTGGGGTCATAATACAGTGCGTGGTCCCACCGTGACGGCGGCACTTCCGTGATACCGCTTTTCATGGCAAGGCTTGCTGTCCAGATTTCCTCGGGACTCTTTCCCAAAGTATTCACGATGCTCATGCCGGTGATGGCAATCCTGTCCTGATTCTCCTGTTTGGGGGAGATCCGCCTCACCCCTGTGGCCGGCGTTTTTAATGGTGTTTCCATTGACTTTGCAACCGGCTGATGCAGAAAAAGAGGACCCCGGGCCAGTTCATGATGAAAGGATTTGAGATTATCGACGTCACGGATAAGGCCGGCGCAGGCGCCGCTCATGAATTGTCCCCGTTCCAGGCAGGTTTGTTCATCCAGAAGCATCTCCCCGGGTCCGTCCGTTCCCCGGGCCGCCGTGAAAAGGCTTCCGGCCGTCATTTTTTCCATTCTTTCCCTGAAAGATGTCTCGTCCTGGCGCCCTGCGGCAAACTCCCTTTCCAAAGATAAAATAGATTCCATTCCCGGGGTCCTCAGGGACCGAACCCGGAGCCCGGTATTCCGGCCTGAAACAACGGTTCCCGCCGGAGGTGATTTCAGGATCATCTGCTGATAAAGCGGTACCAAAGCGCCTGTTTCAATAATTTCCTGTGTTGCCAGATAGGCGGTCCCCATCTGGATGGCATCTGCGCCAAGCATGGCCGCCATGAATGCCGTTTCCCGGTTGAAAATTCCACCGGCAAGGATAATGCGGCAATTTTGAAACAGGGAAGGGGAGCGCCGCTTCATATCCAGCACCATCTGGGCAAGGGTGAGTGTGCTGTGCGGCCCCACGTGGCCGCCGGCTTCATAGCCCTCACAGATCACATACCGGACACCGGCTTTCAGGGCAAGCCTCAACAGGGCTTCATCCGGAGCGATATACATGACATCGATGCCGCATGCCATCAATTCTCTGACAGCGGAAAGATCCCCCCCTGCAATCACTGCAAAACGGGGCCTGTGTTTTTTTATCCAGGCCAGATGCAGTTTTCTGAAAGGGTTTTCCGCCAAAGAGACCACATTGACGGCATACGGGCGCGCTCCCATGATCTGCGGCAGGGTCCCCAGCTTCTGTTCAAGTGCCTGAGCGTCCATCAGGCCGAGGGCGATGGTGGGTAATCCACCGGCATCCGCAACCCGTAAGGCAAACTCTGGGATATCCGTGATCCAGGACATGGCGCCCTGGATAAAGGGGTACAGGGTGCCCATCTCTTTGGCCACAGAACTGTCCAGAAAACTATTCTTTTTTTCCTCAGCCAGGTGGCATAAATGATGCATTTCTTTTATGAACGCTTTCACAGCTTCCCCGGTTCCGGCCCCGAAACGGTTAACAAAGGCCTCGGCAAAGGCGGCTCCCACACCCAGCGGAATAATTTCGTCCCGGCTGAAACGGCTTTCCAGGGGATGAACCGCCCCGGCCGTCACCCGGCTTGCAAAGGAGAGGCGGGTTTCCTCCATGCCTGCTGTGCCCCAGATCGCGTCCTCGTATGCCTTGATTTCCTTGAATGCCAGAGAATTTCCCTTGTTGAACAGACGGCAGGGAACCTGCACATCCAGGCCGACCAGGTCGGTGGCATCCGGACGCAGCCGACCGAGCCGCTCCCGCTGGGAATCATCAACATCCACCCTGTCCGTCAGCCAATGGATACTCTCAAAAACGATCCCGGCTGCCCCGGTCGACAGGAAGGCTGCAGCGGCTTCAGGGATAAAGACACCCCCCCAGATGAGAATATCAAAAGGCGCTGCAGAGGATCTCTGCATTTCCCTGGCCATGGAATAGAGAGACATGGTTGTCTCACGGCTCACAAATCCTGCGGCTTCACATCCTTTCAGGACGATGTGTTCGATGCCTGAGCCGGGCTTCAGCATCTTTGTTATGATGGCGGTGTCCCCGGTGATGGGAAAACAGCCATAATTTTTCGACATTTCCTCCAGGTTTTTTAAAAACAGGGTTGTGTCTTCCCGAGAAAACCCAGGGGGGCACTCTACCCAGAGGGTTTGAATCCCTGTTTCCTTTAATGTTCGCCGTAAAGACGAATCCATCATGGCAGAGGCAGACATTTTGATATCCCTGACAAGACCGGCAGGGTCTGTTTTTCGTAACAAGGAAGACAGGCCGTCTGCGCTCTTCTCTCGGGAAAAATCGAAGATCGCGCAGCTTTCTGTTTGCTGAGCCATTTGAATCACCGCCGGGGTTATCTCCTCAGGCCGCCAGACAAAAGCGATGGTGACATTTTGATGCTCAGTCGACATGTTTAGATCCTTTGCTTCAAAGCCGTTCGTTTCATTATGATAAAGACTTTCTGAATATTCGGTATTTTTTGACCATTTCCGCCCCGGCTTCCTCTATCAATGAGTTGACCGCGTCATTGTCCTCCAGGGTCCAGCCGATTTCCATGTAACGGAATTTCGCCTTATTTCTCACCACCTCATAGATATGGTGGAAGGCCAGCATGGGGAATCCCAGTTGCCGGTATTTTTCTTTGATCCCGAACATAAACAACCGCAATCCGACGATCTCTTTTCTGTACAGAAAATATTTCAGCGCCCCCAAAAGACCGACCCGCCCGTTGAGACGCTTAAGCAACGGGTTGATATCGGGAAAGACCATGCAGAAGGCGGCGGGTTCATCCTCATAATAGATGAAAAAAGCCATGTCCGGATCTGTAAATTCCATGACGTGCTTCCCGATATCCTGCATCTCTTTTTCGCTTAAAGGAACGAACCCCCAGTTGCCGGACCATGCATCATTATAGATCTCCCGGATCTGAGCGATTTCAGCGTCTGCATCCTTTGGGCGAAAGTGGGTGATGCGGACCCCTTTTTTTTGGGCAATCTTGCCGGCCAGACGATCCATCCATCCGGGAAGTTCGTAATTGCTGTCTATAAGGAAAGCCAGCAGGTCTTTTTCTTTGAAGTAACCGCACGATTCGATCAGCCTTGAATAGTACGGCGGGTTATAGGTCATCATCAGGCAAGGCGGAATATCGAATCCCTGAATAAGCAATCCTGCCTCGTGATTGGTGGATGGGTTGAGCGGACCTCTTATGAAGGTCATCCCCTTGTTATGCACCCACTTTTCCACGGAAGAGAACAGGGCTGCCGCAGCTTGCGGGTCATCCGCACATTCAAAGAACCCCCAGATGCCCATTTTTTCGTTATGGAACCGGTTATACCGGCCATCGATAATGCCCGCAATTCTTCCCACCGTCTCTTGGCCCCGCCGTGCCAGGAAAAGAATGCGCTGGGAAAATTCCCAGAAAGGGTGCTTGAGGGGATCCAGCATCCGGTGCACCTCTTTTTTGAGAGGAGGAACCCATTTGGGGTATGCCACATAGATCTTCCAGGGCAGTTCAATGAATTCTTTTAATTCAGATCCCCTTTCCACGGTAATGATTTCAATGCCGGCCATGATTATACTCCTCAACAAAAAAAGAAATGCCATTTGATGCCCATCACAACATTTGACAATAATTTTATAGACTCACCATGACCAAGAATATTCACTTTATGTGCCAGGATTCCCATACCCTGCACAACGTGATCTATCACCCTAATATCTATGGAGAATCAGCAAAAAGGGATTTACAGGCACCCATTAAGAATCTTATGAAAATTCGGTCATATATGACCAAGGGCTGAATATGACCGAATTCCCTGGTTTTTCAATGCCGTTGATATCGCACTCTTTACGGCCTGATACCCCTGCCGGTCAACAGGATGCAGATTATAAACCGGATACAAAAGTCCCGGCACGTTAATTGAAGTATATCAGTCTGTGAATGGATCCATCACACGGATATACATCATCCGTGAATCCAAAAACCCAAACATATAAAGGAGAACTTTCATGAAATCTTTCAGTATTCAATTCTTTACGGCCCTGGTCATCGCTTTTGTGCTGTCGGGGTGTTATGCCCAAAAGGAGGTTCAGACCCTCCCCGCATTTACCCTGACCCCATTCAGCGCAAATGAGTATGAGTCATCCATTGATAATTTTGTCATGGTTCTGGATGCATCCAGTTCCATGGACAAGCCATACATGGGAAATAAAAAATTTGATATGGCCACCCAAATTGTCAGCCGCATCAATCAGACCCTGCCGGAACTGGGCCAGAACGGTGCGCTCCGGTCCTTTGGTCACAGCCCTGCAGTTTCCGACAAAAACACGGTTCTTTTTTACGGCATGGAGGAATATTCCACATATGCCCTGGGTGAAAATTTAAAAAAGATAACCGAAGCAGGTGGTACAAGCGCCATGCATAGGGCGCTTACCGCATCCGGACAGGAAGAACTGAAACCTGTTTCCGGTAATACCGCTGTGATTATCATCAGTGACGGTCAGCCGGAATTCAGTTTAGAATCACCCATTACCCTGAAAGCAGCCCAGGCCTTGAAGGATCAACTGGGTTCGGGGCTTTGCTATTACCCCATCCTTGTTGGTGATGATGAAAAAGGGGTTGCCCTCATGGATGACATCGTCCGTATCAGCAATTGCGGCTTTGTGTCCAACGCAGATGACCTGTTGACGGACGCGGGCATGGCCAGCTTTGTCGAAGACATTTTTCTGACTCAGAAACCGCCGGCTCCTGTTGCCCCGGCCCCGGCCCCTGCTCCATTGAAAGGGACAAATGCCGAGGGTATCTGGGTGGTGGATGAGGCCTATTTTGATTTCGATAAATCCGTGGTCAAACCAGAGGCTTTTGATTATCTTGATCAGATTGCAGAGGTTTTGAAAACGCATCCCCAGATTACTGTTAAAGTTCAAGGTCATACGGACAATGTCGGCTCCAAAGCATACAATGATGCGCTGTCCATGAGACGGGCCCAGGCCGTAAAGACCTATCTGGTAAGCAAAGGGGTTCAAAAAGAGCGTCTGAGCATTGAAGGATTCGGATTCTCCAAACCGGTGGCGCCTAACGACACAGCTCAGGGACGGGCCCTGAACCGGCGTGTTGAACTCCATCCCATGAATTTATAATTTAAAGGTGTCATTATGAATAAGATCCGTTTTTTTAGACAGTTGGTTATCCTACTGTTTCTGACGGCCCTCATGGCAGGGTGTGCGGGAACACGAACAAGTGAAAGCACGGGCGAATACATGGATAACTCCGTCATCACCGCCAAGGTTAAGGCGGCAATACTGGAGGACCCGATGCTGAAGGTGTTCCAGATCAATGTCGAGACGTTCAAGGGAGAAGTACAGCTGAGCGGCTTTGTGGATTCCGCCGAAGCCGCTGCCAGGGCTGAGGAAATCACCCGGAGGGTGAAAGGGGTTACATCGGTTAAGAACAGTTTGGTTGTAAAATAAGCGAACCATCCCGTTACCGCCCATCATTGGTGCCATTGCTTTGATGGGCGGTATCGGGCTTCTGATCATGGGAAGAAAAAAAATCTGAAAGAGGATCAATTATGGATATGATGAAATCAAGCACACGGGATAATGCAGAAGGCAACCTGCACAAAGTCAAGGGAAAGGTAAAAAAGACGGTGGGGAAAATAGTCGGAAATACTGACCTGGAAACCAAAGGTAAAATCGAGGAAATTCAGGGAAAGATTCAGGAGAAACAGGGCCGGATCAAGAAATCATTGGGTGAGTAAAATGAAGCGGCAAGAAGAATCGGTCAGTTCATGCGATATATTGCAACGAGAGGCTGGATTAAATTCGATGATTAAAAATGCCATCCATAAGAATATCATCACCCAACCGGAGTATGAGAAAATAATGATGCTGTCCGACCAGGACCTTATGATCGAAACCCCTGAAAAACGATTGCTCGATCATGTTCAGGGTTTGATAAGGAAAAACTAAGTGCTTGGACCTCAATTGATTGAAGAAATAAGGGATGCATGGGTCAATATCGGGCGTGTCACCAATAAGCCTGAAATGGTTGCTGCTGTTCCAGATCCGTTAGACTTGAAGGTTCTTCTTAAGACAATATATTTAGCTAGTATCGAATGTGAAGAGGGCGTTCAAACTAAGATAAGAGTGGTCTTATATCCTGACACAACCTTAGAAACGTTATTTTATCATGCGCCATGGATTGACGCCTTTCCGTTTGGAGAAGAATTGCTGTTTTCCACAGAGACGGTATCAAAATTGGCACCTGCGTTTGAGAAAGATTCCACTGCAATTGCAGTGGCTCGCAACCCACAAGGACGGCATGTAATCGTTGGGGCCTTGTTTTATGGCAAGAAATTTACAAGATTAGACCAGGTCCAAAGCTTTCTTGGCCGACCACCCGCATTGATTATGAGTGTGGTGTCTCCAGGTTCAGTTGCCATTGCATATGCTGATCGTGTGGTTGGGCGTTTTGAGAAAGGTAAATTTGTCTTAGCCAATCCAGGACCTATGGCTTCAGATTTATTTGTTGGTCATATTCTTGCTGTTATATCCCAGCAGGAAGAATTCAAAAAACACCCTGACAATTACTGGAATCTATATCGGGATTGTCTTGAGCGACTTTATTTTACAGCGGCAAAAAAAGGGCATGGCAGTACAATTATCTGGCTTCCTAGTTCGCTTTTAGGGAATGCCGCACGCTTTATTCAGACAGGCATAAAAATTTCAAGTAAATACCCTGGTAAAATGTTTGTCGTTAATGTCCTAAATCGGATTGCCATGAGCGACGACAGCCATGCCCTATCCAATGACAGAAGAATATTGTTGGAATTTCTTGATGTTCTTGCTCAGCTGAGCTGCGTAGATGGTGCGCTCATTATCGATGATGAGTTGAAACCGTATAGATTCCGATGTCATCTTGCTGCAGAAAAATGGTGTGGACGCGTTCTTGAAGGGACATTTCAAAACGCAATTCCAACTTCAGCTATCGATACAGCCAATTTCGGCACCAGGCATAATTCCGCCATTAATTTTGTCGGAGCTTGTCCAGGCGCTGTCGCCTTTGTTATATCTGAGGATGGCCCTGTGCGAATAATAGTAAAGATTGGCGATGATGTTATTATTTGGCCAAACTGCCAGAATACTGTTTTTCTTGATTAATCCTCTTTTGATTCTATTTAATGGAGAGCCCGGCAACCAGCGGCAGGCGGACAAGCCGCCGGGCTGAAAGGGTCATATCTGACCTTCGGTTGCATATGACCCTTTCAGATGATCTTCAACGGCCGCGCCGGAATGCGGGTCTTTTTAAAATACGTTTAAATATCAGAAAGATGGGCGTCTTGACAGCGAGAATTAGATGCCTGGCACAAAGATTGAATACCAGTAAACAAGAGACCCGTTTTTTTTTACGGGAATTGTACTGCAACCATTATTGAACAGGAGGTCTACCATGAAATCAAGCACCGGGGACAAGTCGGAAGGCAAGTGGCACAAAATCAAGGGAAAAATCAAACAGATCACCGGAAAAGCAGTCGGAAACCGGGACCTGGAAGCCAAAGGCAAGGCTGAAAACACGGACGGGAAGGTTCAGGAAAAGATCGGCCAGATCAAGGACGTTGCAGGAAAATAAACATGAACGCCTGTCAAAAGAATTTGATGGCGTTAAACGTTAAAAAGGAGGTTATCATGCTTTGGACTATATTTGTGATTCTACTAATTTTGTGGGCGCTGGGACTGTTGACCGGTTACACGATGGGCGGCATCATTCATGCGCTGCTGGTGGTCGCCATCATTGTGGTCCTGATCCAGGTGATTCAAGGACGAAGACGGGTGTAACCCGTCAAACCCTTGCCGGACGGGGGGCTATTAAAAAAATGAGGTAGGTATGGAAAATATTGAATTCATGGAACCATGGTTCCTGGTATGTGTTGCGGGCGCAGGGGTTGCGGCGCTGTGAGGTTGCCGGCGCATAAAACCAAAATCGTCTGCACCATCGGCCCGGCCTCACGATCGGAGGCGGTGCTGGAGCAACTCATTTTCCAGGGGATGAATGTGGCGCGGCTCAACTTTGCCCATGGAACCGTGCAGGGGCACAGGGAGGATATCCGCCGCATACGTGCCGTGGCGGCAAGGACAGAGCGTTCCTGCCTGATCATGGCGGATCTTCCCGGTCCCAAAATACGCATCGGCAAACTCATGAATGAACCGCTGCTGCTGGAAAAAGGCAGTAAGGTCATATTGACCGTCCAGGATTCTGTGGGCACGGCCGATCAGATACCTGTCGAATATAAGCGGTTGCCCGAGAGCGTGAATCCCGGCAGCCTGGTTTTCCTTAATGACGGTTTCATTCAGCTTCAGGTGGAAAAAGTCCTAAAAGATAAGGTCTTCTGTCGGACGGTTATCGGGGGCCCGCTTCTTTCCTACAAGGGATTACATCTTCCCGGGGTAAAGATATTCGCGGATGCGGTGTCGGATACGGATCTTGAATTTATCGCCTTTGCCCTGCAGGAGGGAGTGGATGCCTTTGGGGTTTCATTTGCAGAGTCAGCCGACGACATCCGCAAGGTAAAGGCTTTTGCACAAAAACACGGGCACTCCGCGTATGTGGTTGCCAAAATCGAGCGGGCCGAGGCCATTGCCAATTTTGATGAAATTGTCACCGCAGCAGATGCCATCATGATTGCACGCGGCGATCTGGGAGTTCAGATCCCCATAGAGGATGTGCCAGCGGTTCAGAAAAAACTGATCAACAAGGCCAATCTTTTAGGCCGGCCCGTGATAACAGCAACGCAGATGTTGTTGTCCATGACAGAGAATATCCGGCCGACCCGTGCCGAGGTATCTGATGTGGCCAATGCGATTTTTGACGGGACAGACGCGGTGATGCTGTCCGAAGAGACGGCCATCGGAAAATATCCTGTGGAGACGGTTGAAATGATAGCTAAAATAGCCACATCCGCCGAGCGGGAACGTAAGGCTGTCCAGACCCTGGCCGATTTGCCCGCATATTTCAGGACGGGGGCGGGTTCCGACAATGTCCGTGTCGAGGACGCCTTTTCCCTGAATACCGTTGAATGCGCCAACGCATTACATGTACGCTATATTCTGGCCCATACGCAAAGCAAGGGGGCCGGGTGTTTTATTTCAAGATTCAAGCCGGACTGCTGGATACTTTCCTTTGGCGGTGAAGGTAAAACAAACAACTTTCCGGCCCTGTCTTACGGGGTTTATCCTGTCTGTCTCGAAGATGAAACAGGTGCCTTTTCCGATATGGCGATGCGGTTTCTGATCAAGGTCGGGATGGTTGAAAAAGACGAGAAAATGATTTTGATAGAGGATGAATTGCATGACGTCATGCCGGAAACCTTGTTGATGAAAATTTTTAAAGTATGAACAAGGGGTGCGAAGACAAAACGCCCTGTTTTGTCCGCAGAAAAACGGTAATGCCCTGGGGCGACTGGAGAAGGATATGATGCAAGATAGCAAAGAACGGCGCTCTGTGGCCTATTTTTCCATGGAGATCGGGATTGACGAAAGCATACACACCTACAGCGGTGGTCTGGGGGTTCTGGCCGGAGATACGATCCGTTCGGCAGCGGACCTCGAGGTGCCGATGGTGGCGGTCACGCTTCTCTATCGCAAAGGGTATTTCCGGCAGCGGCTGGAAGCCGACGGATGGCAGCAAGAGGAGATTGCCTCCTGGGCGGTTGAGGCATTGCTCGAAGAGGCGCCCCAGCGAACCCGGGTCCTGGTGGAAGGAAGGATCGTTCATCTGCGGGCCTGGCGGTATGATGTCAAGGGAATCGGCGGGTATAAGGTTCCGATTTACTTTCTGGACACCGATCTTCCCGAAAACTCCGAGTGGGACCGGGGTCTGACCCAAACCCTTTACGGCGGGGATGATCATTACCGAATTTCCCAGGAGGTGATCCTGGGGATCGGCGGCGTCAGAATGCTTCGCGCTTTAGGCTATAACCACATCAGCCCGTTTCATCTCAACGAAGGGCATGCGGCCCTTCTGACCCTTGAACTTCTGGATGAGTCCGCCAGGGGGGACGGAAGGGAATCGATCCTTCAGCAAGACGTGGAATCCGTGAGAAACCAATGCGTTTTTACCACGCATACCCCTGTTCCGGCAGGACATGACAGGTTTCCCCTGGCGCTTGCGCAAAAGGTGATCGGAGACCGGAATGATTTTTTTGGACTGGAGGGGGTTCTGTACGAAGGAACCACCCTGAACATGACCTATCTGGCCTTGAGGCTGAGCCGCTATATCAACGGTGTGGCCCAAAAGCACGGTGAGGTGTCAAGACTGATGTTCGCCGGCTATGTCATTGATGCCATCACCAACGGGGTACATGCTTCGACATGGGTTTCCAAGCCGTTCCGAGATCTTTTCGATGATTACATTCCTTTCTGGCGGCAGGACAACTTCAGCCTCCGCTATGCCTTGAGTATTCCCAGAGAGGAGTTGTGGGACGCTCACATGCAGTGCAAAAAGCGACTGATGGATTTCGTCAACCGGGAAACGGGTGCAGCCATGGATGAAAATATTTTAACCATCGGCTTTGCCCGACGTGCTTCAACCTACAAGCGGGGTGACCTCCTTTTCCAGGATATAGAAAGGATCAAACGGATATCCAGTCAAGTGGGCAAGATCCAGATAATCTATGGCGGCAAAGCCCACCCCCGGGACTATAAGGGAAAGGAACTCATCAAACGGATTTTTAAGGCCGGACAGAAACTGCAACATGACATCAAAGTGGTGTATCTGGAAAACTACAATATGACCCTGGGGGCCATGATCACATCCGGGGTTGATATATGGCTCAACACGCCAGAACCGCCCATGGAGGCTTCGGGAACCAGCGGGATGAAGGCGGCCTTGAACGGTGTGCCCAATTTGAGCGTGCTGGACGGCTGGTGGATCGAAGGGCACATCGAGGGGCTGACCGGGTGGTCCATCGGTGCCGCAACCCGGGGAAAGGGGGAGAATCGGGACCATTCCCTGGATGCCCCGTCGTTATACGACAAGCTGGAGCATGCGATTGTTCCCCTTTTCTATCACGATCGGCGCAGCTTCATGGACATAATGGCTTGTTCCATTGCCATTAACGGGTCTTTTTTCAACACCCAGAGGATGGTGCAGGAGTATGTGCTGAATGCCTATTTTACCCGCTGAAAGATGGGATTCCAAAAGGTATGGGGCGTTGTTTTACCAAGGAGGCTTTTGACGGATCGCTGAAGTAAAAATGGCAACGCTTCTCGGATTCAGCCACCAAGGCTGTTCGGTCAAATATGATGCATTGGCCACATTGGACCCTTTATATTTAAAATCAACCCAAAGACAGGAGAAAAGTAAAATGAAAAAATCAATGTACCGTTTGGCAGTTTTGGCCGCTGTGGCCTCTATGGTGTTCATCACGGCCCCGCTTTTTGCCACTGAGACGGATGACCGCATCGAATCATCCGCTAAAAACACCCATGTGTTCAAAACCTTTCTCAAGGACGATCATATCAAAATAAAGTCGAAAGACGGATTTGTCACCTTGACCGGAACGGTTCTGGATGCATCCCATAAAACATTGGCTGAGGAAACCGTTGCGGGTCTGCCCGGCGTCAAGGGTGTGGACAACAAACTGGAAGAAAAAGGTGAAAACCGCCCTGCTGAAAAATCAGATGCATGGCTCATCACCAAAGTAAAAACAACCCTTTTGTTTCATAGAAACGTCAGCGGTCTCGGAACCGAGGTTCTCGCCGATAACGGAACCGTCACTTTGCGCGGTGAGGCTGATAATGTTGCGCAAAAGGAGCTCACAACCGAATATGCCATGGATGTTGACGGTGTTGAAAAAGTAAACAATGAAATGACCGTGTCTGATCCAGACGCTGAAAAGCCGGATGACAAAACAACGGCCAAAAAGATGGATACAGTTATCGAAGCGGTTGATGATGCATCCATTACCGCGATGGTCAAAACCTCATTGCTTTACCATCGCTCGACCAGCGGCCTCAGCACCAACGTCGAGACCAAAGACGGTGTGGTCACTCTGGAAGGCAAAGCCACGACTGCCGCCGAAAAGGATCTGGCCGGAAAATATGCCGCCGATGTTAACGGTGTCAAACGTGTCAATAACAATATGACCGTTGAATAAGCCTGTTCCAGTATCCATTGAGACGGCAACCCCGCTCGCCACTGAATATTTTTCAGTGGCGGGTTTCCATCATCTTTATCAAGGAAGATAACCCATGACAATAGGCACAATTTTACTCATTATCGTTATACTGGCACTGGTGGGGGTAATTCCTGCCTGGCCGCACAGCCGATCCTGGGGCTATGGACCCAGTGGAGGTATCGGGCTCATCGTGCTGATTCTTGTGATTCTGCTCGTGCTGGGCAAAATTTAGGGTAACAGTGATGGCCAGCAACGAGAGACTCACCCGCAAGGAAAGCGGCCTGCCGGACCATCCCAAGACAGAAAAGGCACCGCACCCGATTTCATTTTATGTGATATTGGGGGCGGTGCTGTTTGCCTTCATCCGGACATTCTCGCTGCTTGCTCCCATTCTGCTCTCTTTCCTGCTGGTGCTGCTGATTTCCCTTGCCGTCAATCCGGTGATTTCCCGGATGCGGGCGTGGACAGGCGGCAGAAAGATACCGACAGGGTTGGTTGTGGCAGGATTGGTCACAGTCATGGCTTTGGCAGGCTGGTCCCTCATCGGACCGATGAAGGACTCGGTCATTAAAATTTCCGATGCCGTCCCCGGTTACTGGGGACGTCTGCAAAAGCCGCTGATCAAAATGGAGCAGCAGGCTGTCATTTTTGAGGAAAAGCTTCAGGTTGAGGTCAGCACTGAAATTGCCCGGGAAGACGAGGAAAAACTTCAGGTTGAGGTCAGCACTGAAATTGCCCCGGAAGACAGGGAGGCAGACAAACCGGCAAGCACGCCTCGAACCACCCCTTCAGCCTTACAATTTGAAGAATCAAGCTCTTTTCGGTCCTATTTGAACAAGATGTTTCAGGATCTGCTCGGCAGTTTCACGGCCGTGGCGTTTAACGGCGCCCAGATACTGCTCGTTCTGGTAACGGTTTTTTTCGGTGTGGTGTTTATGCTCATGAATCCCCGCCCGGTTTTTGGGGCAATGCTTTCCTTATTGCCCGAAGAACACCACCAAAAAGCGCTGATCATTTTGCAGCGCATTGGAAAATTCATTCCTGCCTGGGCCGGGGCAACCGCATTTGGCATGCTGACGATCGGTTTTCTGGTATTTTTGCTTATGTGGCCCATCTTTGGTTTTATGGATGCCCTGGTCCTGGGTGTTATCGCCGGCGTTCTGGCGGCGGTTCCTTTTCTGGGTCCGATTCTCAGCGCCCTGCCCGCACTCTTGCTTGCTCTGGGGCAGGGAGGGCTGACGCCGCTGTGGGTCCTGCTCGCCTTTGCTGCCGTACAGGCCCTGGAGAACAATGTGATCACGCCGTTTATCATGGCCCGGGGCATGAAACTGCATCCACTGGCCGTGATCTTTTCCGTGCTCTTGTGCGTGGCCACCTTCGGCATGCTGGGGGTTCTCATCGCAGCCCCTCTGGTCGCAATTGTGCGGATTTTGCACGATGAACTGTATCGAAAGCGATTTCTTCCCCATGTAACGGACGCAGACCTGGATCATGAGGCAGGAATTGCCTTGCACGAAACCCGGCCTGATGATCGGTGATGCTGTTTTCATTTGCCGCTTTCCAGGTCATATGTGCGAAGCCGGACTGGTGCGCAGCGGGGTGGTCCGCTGGATCGCGGAGCGGTTGAATGACATTGCAGGAGGGAGCCGCAAACGATTAACCTTAATGAAAAGGACGTCACGGAAAGCTCCGAAGATCAAACCGATTTAATGCGGACATACCATCTGGAAGATCGTCTATGGGAGGTCTTGCTACTGAACGATTCTTTCTGGGAGGGAAGACGTTGCAGGAAATCGAAATCGGCAGTGGAAACGGGCTTACGATCTTGTCTGTTGTGCGCCATGACGAACCCCAACTTCACAACCGAGTGGATTTTGTACTGGAGAAGGATGATATGCTGCTGGCGCGAGGATAACCCCATTCGAACCGATGTGGGAACCACTTCCCCGCAAGAAAGAGAGCGCTGCTTTTGTATGGGCCGGGCCCCGATCAGACGCGCAGCTATGATCCCGGAACGGGTTTCTTGTGGCTGCATAGGCCACACCATGAGGAAGCTCCCCCGTAAGCTGCGCCACCTGGGCAAGTGG
>JAABTO010000302.1 GCA_011389835.1 Desulfotignum sp.
AAAAGCGAAGCAATTTCGAGGTGTTGTCCCGGGATTTGACAAAAGCCGGGTACCAGCCCAGAAACATTGAGTATGACCCGGAGCGAAAAATCTATGAAATGGATATTTATGACAAGGAAGGCAAACAGTTTCTGTTGAGAGTGGGCCGGGAGATTCTGGCCACCAGCGACTACAAGCAGATGCTCAAAAGCTATGAAAGAATCGCGGAGTTCAACAGACCCCCGTTTGCTGTGATGTCCAAACAGGAAGATGCCAAAATCAGAAACGAGTTTGACACCATTGACGAACTATACAATTTTTTGATGGCCGAAGCCAAAAAAGGCATCACCATTCAGCGGTACAAAGGCTTGGGAGAGATGAACGCGGAGCAGCTGTGGGAAACCACCATGAACCCGGAAAAACGCATGATGCTCCAGGTGAACGTCGAGGATGCGGAAAAAGCGGACGAGATTTTCACCCTGCTCATGGGAGAAGAGGTGGAACCCCGCCGCAATTTCATTCAAAAACATGCCCTGGAGGTGACGTCCCTGGATTATTAGAGCGAGTCCATGGCTTTTTTCATCTGCCGCATGGCCTGGCGCAGCCGTTCTTCGTTTTCCACCAGGGCCAGGCGCAGATAACCTTCGCCCTCCTCACTGAACCCGGTGCCGGGTGCCACGGCCACGTTGGCCCGGTTCATCATCTCGATGGCAAACTGCATGGCACCCATCTTGTCGAACGGTGCCGGGATTTTGGCCCACACGAACATGCCCGCCTTGGGAGGGGTAATGTCCCATCCCATGCGGGACAGGCCGGAACATAATACGTCTCTTCGGGTCTCATAGGTTTTGGCCAGTTGGGGAATGGTCTCGTCACAGTCTCTGAGCGCAATGATGCCCGCCACCTGGATGGCGGAAAAGATGCCATAGTCGAAATATCCCTTGATTTGGCCCAGGGCCTTGACAATCTGTTCATTTCCCACGCAGTAGCCGATCCGCCAGCCTGCCATGTTGTAGGATTTGGAAAACGAGCCGAATTCCACGCCCACATCCTTGGCGCCCGGGGCTTCCAGAAAACTGGGGGCCTTGTATCCGTCAAACGTGATCATGGAATAGGCAAAGTCATTGATCACCATGAATTTGAACCGCTTGGCCAGGGCCACGATCTCTTCGAAAAACGCGATGTCCGTCACCACGCCCGTGGGGTTGTGGGGATAGTTGATCATCAGCACTTTCGGGGCCGGGTAGCAGGATTCGCAGATATTGATGATCCGGTTTAAAAATCCCTGTTCCGGGGCAATGGGAATTCTCATGACATTGGCCCCGGCAATGACCGCGGCATAGATGTGGATGGGAAACGCCGGCGCCGGCACCAGCACGGAATCCCCTGGCCCCATGATGGCCAGACACAGATGGGAGATCCCCTCCTTGGAGCCGATGGTAAAATAGGTTTCCTTTTCCGCATCCAGGTCGATGTCATAATGGCGCTTGTAGTATTTGGCAATCTGCACTTTCAGATGCGGCATGCCCGAACTTTCCGGATACCGGTGGGACTTGGGATCCTTGGCCACCTCCACCAGTTTTTCAATCACCGCATCCGGGGTGGGATCCATGGGATTGCCCATGCCTAAATCGATGACATCATCCCCGTTACGCCGTTTTTCCATTTTCATTTTATTGATCATGCCGAACAGATAGGGCGGCAGCTGATCCATGCGGCTGGCAAAACGAATGATATTTTCTTCCACGACCATGACTCCTTGTAAAAAAATGTGAAAAATGAAATATTGAATATACCAGATTCACATTTTAGAAAGAAAGAAAAAAGTTCAGGTTTTTATCATTGGATATCGATTCCAAAATACCATAATAATCAAGGCAAAGACATAAAGGAGACCATCCATGACAAAAAAAGTGTGTATCGCCGGTGCTACCGGCTGGGCTGGTTCTGCTCTGACCAAGGCGGTTCACGAGCAGACCGACATGCAGGTGGTGGGGGCGGTGTCCAGGACCCGTAACGGAGAGAAGCTGTCCCGGGTCCTGGGTCTGGAGAAAACAGATGTGATCATCACCGATTCCGTGACAAAGCAATCTCTGGCCGATGCCCGGGTCCTGGTGGAGTTCACAAAACCCGACGTGGCCATGGCACACATCATGAACGCTCTGGATGCGGGGGTACATGTGGTGGTGGGAACCTCAGGCCTGACCGATGCCCAGTATGACACCATCCATGAAAAAGCCCTGAAAAACAAGCTGGGGGTCCTGGCAGCCGGCAATTTCGCCCTGACCGTGGTGCTGCTCCAGAAATTTTCGGAAATCGCAGCCCGGTTCATTCCCCAGTGGGAGATCATCGATTATGCGAGTGACGCCAAAAAAGATGCCCCCAGCGGCACGGCCAGAGAACTGGCCTTTCGGCTGTCCCAGGTCCGGCCCTCCCAACTGACCGTTCCCCTGGCAGACACCCAGGGACCCATCGCAGCCAGAGGCGCGGACATGACCGGCTCCCAGGTACATTCCATCCGCCTGCCCGGATTCACCCTGTCTTCGGAAATCATTTTCGGCCTGCCAGACCAGACCCTGACCATCCGGCATGATGCCGGTACCAGTGCCCAGCCCTATGTGGACGGGGCGCTCCTGGCCATCCGAAAAGTGGACACCTTCACCGGCCTTCGCCGGGGCCTGGATCAGGTGATGGATATGGATTAATGAAAACAGACGGATTTTATACCGGACCACATCAGGTCACACTGGACAGATGGATCAGCTGCGCACCGTTTGAAAAACTGCTGGGGCTCGATATTGTCGAGGCAAAAGACGGGCGGTCCTATCTGACCATGCCCTTTGTGTATCAACTGGCCCAGGGGCAGGGAATGGCCCATGGCGGCGCTATTGTCACCCTGGCGGATACGGCGGTTGCCATGGCCATCAAAAGCCTGCTGCCGCCGGGTAGCCGGTTCGGGACCATCTCCTTGAATGCGGAATTTCTGGGGCCGGTGACACAAGGGGTCTTGACGGCCAGAGCAGAGGTGACACCCGTTGAAAACCGGCAGGTACAGGGATACGCCGAGGTGACCGATGATGACGGCAGCCCGGTGATGCGGTTTTCAGCGGTGTTCAAGCTGGGCAGAGAAGTGACACTGTTAACGCAAACAGCAGGAGAATGATATGAAACAGCAGTGGCAGTCAGCCTTCGGGCAGATGACATACGGAATTTATGTGATGACCACGAAACTGGATGATGCGGTCAACGGCATGATCGCCTCCTGGGTGACCCAGGTGTCGTATGATCCGCCCCTGATTATGGCGGCGGTGCATCCCAATCGGTATTCCCATGACATGATCGTCACCACCCGGGCGTTTGGGCTGCACATCATCGATCCGTCTCAAAAAGACCTGCTCAAACGGTTCAAAGGGCCGGACCCGATGGAAAAGTTTGCCGGAATGGACTGGACACCCGGAAAAACCGGGGTGCCCATTCTGACAGATTGTCTGGCCTGGTTTGAACTGGAAGTGATCGAACAGCATCAGCCCGGCAACCACACCCTGTTTATTGCCAAAGTGGTGGATGCCGGTGTTCATTCGGAAAACACACCCCTGACCACACTGGATTACGAAGGCATGTACACGGGAAAAAACTGAACCCCGGCAGTATGCACAGGACGCTGCCGGTAGAGGAATGCTAGATGATCATGAAAAG
>JAABTO010000067.1 GCA_011389835.1 Desulfotignum sp.
GACTTGGTGTCTTGAACATGGTGAACTCCTGTTTTTTATTTATTGAGTGTGTCAATTGAAATTATAGCCTGTTTTCTTCTGGACAACCAGACACCAGGCCCCTGTTTCATTCTGTAAATCCGATCAAAGGCCAGTATATCAGCATGCTTGCCACGCATACCACCAGCAGGATCAGACACCAGGGCACCGCCACCTTGATAAAGTCTTTTTGAGAAAAATAACCGGTGCTGTAAGCAATAATGGTGGGCGGGCATCCAATGACCAGCATGATGAACGAGGTGGTCATGGGTGCTATCATGGCAACGGACTGGGGTGACATCTCCATCAGTTCCGCCATGGGCAGGGTGATGGGCAGCATCAACGCCACGGCAGCTGAGTTGGACATCATGCTCGACAGAAATGAGCCGAAAAATCCCATGCCGTAATACACCACAGCCATGGGTTTGCCTTCCAGAAGGGGCAGACACACCTCTGCCAGGAACCGGCCGGCACCGCTGTCCAGCATGGCCACCCCCAAAGAGACCCCGGCGCCGAAAACGATCCAGGATTCCCAGGGAAACTTGTCGCAGATGGTTCTGAACGATACCCACCCCGGGCCGCAGAAACCCAGGATGGCAAAAGCCGCCGGCACGCTGTAGTGCCATCCGGTCAGATCCCCCATGAACCAGAGGATAAAGGTGGCCACAAACACTACCAGCACACCGGTTTCCGCTGTTTTCATGGGACCCGGCTTTGTTAGCTCCACTCCTTCCAGTTCTGTTTCCTTCGGTCGTATCAGGACCCAGAGAATGGCCCAGGTGGCCACGGCCGTCAGAATGCAGATGGGGAACTGGATGATGATGTACTGTAAAAACCCGATGGAAAGGGTGCCTTCACTGAATTTGCTCAGGATTTCCAAAGCCAGTGGGTTCCGCCCGCCGCCCAGCAGGGTGCCGAAACCGCCGGCCGAAGAGGCCAAAGGAATCAGGAGCATGAAAAACATCGGCAGCCGGTGTCCCTGGCCCGGCTGCATGCCCATGCTCATGAACACGGGCACGAATGCAAACACCATGATCACCGTGATGGTGGCATCATGGAAAACGGTGGAGGTCATGGTGCAGCCGATGGCCAGAATCAGGCTCAATCGCTTGATCCGTGTGCCTGCGAATTTGAGCAGGTTGTACATGATGCGGTTGGCCAGCCCCACTTCATTGAGTACCACTCCGAACATAATGATCATGAGCACGAACATGACCGCCGGACTGGCAAATGGTGCCCAGGCAGCCTGGGCCGGCTGGATGTTGAGAAAAATCAGGCCGGCCCCGGATAAAAGGGCGGTGGCACCGATGGGCACGGCCTCACTGACCCACAAAAATACCACCACCGCCAGCAGCCCCAGAAGGCGCTGGCCTTCCGGGGTCAAATTTTCCGGCCGGGGCAGCAGCATGACCGCAATCCCCAGGACCAGCGCAATGGTAACTTTAATAAGGATGGACCGGGTGGTTACCGGCTCCTTTACACTTGCAATGTCAGCCATAGTATGGGTTTTCCTTTATATTTTGGTTATTCAATGTCAGATCTGACGGGTTTTACAGCCATGTTGAACAAACAATCAAAGCAAACACTATTTTTACAGCTGATCCTTTTGGGATTCCTGGATAGTAAAACACCGGGCGGTTTTCCGGTCATTTATATAAACCCGATCAGGGGCCAGTACACCAGCATGGAGATCACACAGACCACCAAAAGAATCAGGCACCAGGGGATGGCAATTTTCATGAAATCCACCTGGGAAAAATATCCCGTGCTGTAGGCAATGATGGTGGGCGGGCATCCGATAACCAGCATGATGAACGAGGTGGTCATGGGTGCCATCATGGCCACGGATTTCGGAGACATCTCCATCAGCTCCGCCATGGGCAGGGTGATGGGCAGCATCAATGCCACGGCCGCGGAGTTGGACATCAGGCTGGACAGAAACGAGCCGAAAAAGCTCATGCCGTAATACACCACAAATTCCGGCTTGCCGTCCAGAAGGGGCAGGCATACCTCGGCCAGGTAACGTCCGGCCCCGCTGTCCAGCATGGCCACCCCTAAAGAAACCCCGGCCCCGAATACGATCCAGGATTCCCAGGGAAATTTGTCACAGATGGTTCTGAAGGAGATCCATCCGGGTCCGCAGAATCCCAGGATGGCAAATGCGGCCGGTACACTGTAATGCCACCCGGTAAGGTCTCCCATAAACCAGAGCACAAAGGTGAAGATAAAAATTACCAGAACACCGATCTCCGCTGTTTTCATGGGACCGGGGTCCGAAAGTTCCACCCCCTCCAGCTCTTTTTCCTCAGGTCGAAGCAACATCCATAATACCGCCCAGGTGGCCACAGCGGTCACCACACAGATGGGAAACTGGATAAATATATATTCCAGAAACCCCACAGATATGGTGCCCCCGCTAAATTTATTCAACACCTCCAAAGCCAGGGGATTCCGCCCGCCGCCCAGCAAAGTGCCGAATCCCCCGGCAGAAGCGGACAGAGGGATCAGCAGCATGAAAAACATGGGCAGCCGGTGCCCCTGGCCCGGTTTCAGACCCATGCTCATGAACACGGGCACAAAGGCAAACACCATGATCACGGTGATGGTGGCGTCATGGAACACCGATGAGGTGATGGTGCATCCCACCGCCAGAATCAGGCTCAGCCGCTTGATCCGGGTACCCGCGAATTTGAGCAGATTGTACATGATGCGGTTGGCCAGCCCCACTTCATTGAGTACCACCCCAAACATGATGATCATGAGTACGAACATGACGGCCGGGCTGGCAAAGGGGGCCCAGGCAGCCTGGGCCGGCTGGATGTTTAAGAAAATCAGTCCGGCACCGGCCAGCAGGGCCGTGGCACCTATGGGGACGGCTTCGCTCACCCACAGAAAAACGACGAAGGTCAATAAAGCCAGAAGCCGGTGGCCTTCCGGAGTCAGGGTTTCCGGCCGGGGCAGCAGCAGAACGATAATGCCCAGGGCCAGGGAAATAATAAATTTGATAATGATCGATTTGGTACTTGCCGGTTCTTTCAGAGATTCAACTTCAGCCATAACACAATTACTCCAGGTACATTGTATGGTTATATTTCATATTATCATGATGAAAGTATCCGTGATTTACATCATCTATTGATTAAATACTGGACTGCTTGAACGCTTCGGCCAGCCGGATTTTTTCCTCTATTTCCAGGTGCCGGGCAAAGGCCTGTTCCGCTTTTGCAATCAAATCTTCCACGCTGGTGGGTTTCTGAAGGTAATCCGTGGCCCCGGATTTCAATCCCTCCACGGCCGAGTCTGCCGTGGCATGGCCGGTGAGCATGATCACCTCGATTCTGGGGTACTGCTGTTTGATTTTTTTCAGGGTTTCCACCCCGTCCATGCCCGGCATTTTTACATCCAGGATCACCACGTGCACCAGTTCCTGTGCGAGTTTTTCAAGACATTCTTCACCACTGACCGCAGTGAGCACATCATAGCCTTTTTTGCGGATCATTTTGCCGGTGGTCTGAAGAAACCGTTCTTCATCATCCACCAGCATGAGCCGCATTTTAACCATGGTTACCATTTTGATCTCCTTTGATGTATGACAGCATCCATTCTGTTGTTGATCATCCGCCCCCATTCACGCCTGAATGACCGGATGAATATATTTTTGATTGTTTTTTACCGATCTTGAACCGGGCATTGTTTTATCATGCTGAATATGGCCTCCACCACATCGCTGAGCCTCAGGATACCGGTGATGTCCCGGGCGTTTTTTACCAGCAGAGACTGGGTCCGGACCAGAACAAACTGGTGTATGGCCTGGTCTAGGGTGGCATCTTCTTTAATAAAGTCCGATTCCGTGGGAACATGCATGAAGTCCTTGGCCAGACAGGCGGCGGCCTTTCCGCATAGATTGTTCAAGGGTTTTTCCCAGAGATGGTACTTCTGGATCTGGGCCTGAAACTGGTCCGGGGAGTAATCCGCCACCAGATGATATTTAGATCCCAGTTTTCGATTGATCGTATGGTAGAGCTCTTCAATTTCATTGTATTTGGGTTCAAGGCCCTGGAGAAAATCCAGATAACTGATCCGTCCCACCACCCGGTTCCGGCTGTTGGTGACCAGGATGGCCCGGTGTTTGAGTTTTTCCTTGTCGAATCGGTTTCGGGACTGTTCCAGGGCCAGGACCGCTTCCGCCATGGTGGCGTTTTCATTCACTGTGGCATAATCCGCCAGAGGAACCATGATGTCTTTGACCAGGGTGGTTTTCATGATGATTTCTCCTGTCCTGTTGTAAGCCGCATAAATTTAAAAGTATTATCAAAAGATTTATGGGCTGTAAAATAATTTCGGCATGCCTGTCAACAAAATCAGGTCCCGGTTTTTTCCCATTCTTGCAAATTTTATACCGACAGTCAGTTGAGAACAATCGTTTCTGAATCCGCCGGTCAGACGGACCAATGTCAAGTAATCTTCGGAGTTTCAGATTTCCGTGAACCAATCATTTTTCCGCGCAGGATTGAGAATTTTTTCAACCCGTAAAAATAGCTGACATCCGATCAAGGGCATGTCCTGAAAGCAGCCCTGATGGCGTCTGAAGCAATTGCTGATCCGTTCATTAGTTACTATACGCAAAATAACCTGACATCGGATTGAAAAAAAACAAAGCCCAAATCCATATAAAACAAAAAATATTATATATTTCAGATAGTTATATTTTTATATTTGTTGAAATACGTTCAGGCACCATAGTTGCTCACAGGTAGCATGAATTCAAAAAAAACCGGACATGAAGAGATGAAAGAATCGCGGGAGCAGAAGCCTGCCGGCTGTCAATTAACCGTTAATGAAAGGAAAACACAACATGACTCAAAAAGCAAAGGTGATGATGGTGGATGACGAGGCACAGTTTCGTCAAACAGCGTCGACTCTCCTGAGAAAAAAAGGATTTGAAACAACCATTGCCGCATCAGGGGAAGAGGCCATCGCCATCTTGGAAAACACCCCCCATGATGTGGTGGTTCTGGATGTCAAAATGAAAGGCATGGACGGGCATGAAGCCCTTGCGGAAATCAAGAAAATAGCACCGGATACCCAGGTTATTATGCTCACCGGGCATGGAAATGAGTATTCCGCCCGCAATTCCCGAAAACTTGAGGCTTTCGATTACTTGATCAAACCCTGCGATATCGATATCCTCGCCGCAAAAATCAATGAAGCCTATGCCGTCAGGAAGACCGGTACCTCCCGGACGGAAAAAAAGGTCAAAGACATCATGACCGAAATCGACAACTACTCCAGCGTCAGCGTCGACATGACGGTCAGGGAGGCTATAGTCAAGCTCATGAGCTCTCTGACCGAACTGGTGTCCAGTAACCTGATCCGGAATGCCGGCCATCGCTCTCTCCTGGTTTTTGATGAGCAGAAAAAACTGATCGGTATTATCAGCATAAAGGATCTGATCAAAGGTGTCAGGCCATTCTACCTGTCGCTTCCCAAATCATCCATGGCGGACAGTGTAAGGTTCTCCCATGTCTTTACCGGGGGATGGGACGGACTTTTCACGTTACAGATGAAGGAGCTGGCCGCTAAAAAAATCGGTGACCTCTCTCTGGAATCGCCAACCATGATCGATGAAAACGCCAATCTCATGGAAGTCGCCGATCTGCTGTTTAAAACCCAGAAAACCCGGCTGATCGTTACATCCGGTCAAAAAGTGACGGGTATTCTGAGAGAACAGGATCTTTTCTTTGAAATCGTGAATATTGTCACCCGATGATCTGACAGGAGGGTAAAACAAATGACTGCTGAAATTAGTGTAGAAAAAATAGAAGAAGAGGGTGTGGCTGACAAAAGTCAGAAATTTGCTCTCAAGTGGATTATCATCTCCATTGCCGCAGGGTTGCTGGTCTGGCTGCTCCCCACGCCGGAAGCACTTGGAACAAGGGGGCATGCTTTTCTTGCCATGCTGGTCTCGGTGGTTCTGCTGTGGACATCCGAAGCGATTCCCATCGGCGTGACCTCCATCGGTGTCGGCTGTGCAATGATCATGTTCAAGATCCAGTCATCCAAAGCAGCCTGGGAGCCCTATGCCAACCGGACGGTTGTCTTTGTTTTCTTTATTATCATGCTCGGGGTGATGCTGGGGCAGACCACCATCCCCAACCGGCTGATGTCCTATATTCTGAAAATCGGCGGCACCAATGTCAAGCGGCTCAGTTTCACCCTGTGCATGGGTGCGACTTTCCTGGCGGCATGGACCCATGATGCCACCATCACCATTATCCTGCTCTATGCCATGATGCCCATGTTTCTTAAAATGGGCATTACCCCGGACAAGAGCAACAGCTTTACCAAGCATTTCATGTTCATGATCCCGCTGGGTTCAGCCTGCGGCGGTGGCGCGACCTTCCTGGGCAGCGGCCGTTCTCCGGCTTCCGCAGAACTTCTCGGCCAGATCACCGGTTACAATATCGGTTTCATGGAATATATGCTGTATCAATTTGTACCGTCTCTGTTTCTCGGCCTGGCCACCTGGCTGGCGGTCTGGATTATTTATCCTCCCAAAATTAAGGAACTGCCCGTTGAACTTTCCATTGAAAAAATGCCGCCTATGCAGAAAAATGAAAAACTGCTGTCATGGATTCTTGCGGTAACATTTATTCTCTGGTTCATGACCGATCTGACCAAGATCCATGTGTCGGCCATCGGCGGCCTGTTTATTGTGGTATGCATGGTCTTTAAGGTGGTGGACTGGAAAAAATGTCTGGCGGAATATCCCTGGAATCCCATCATGGTTTTCGGCGCCGGATTCTCTCTCGGCGTTGCCATGCTGGACACCGGTGCCGGCAAGTGGATTGCCACCCAGATTTTTCCGATCTTTACGGATTCCCCCTGGCCGGTGGTGGCAGCCGGTGCCTCATGGCTCAGTGCCATTATCACCAGTTTCATGGCCAATGCCGCAGCCACCGCACTGCTGGTTCCCGTGGTGGTTCCCATGGCGGACCTGGCCGGGACGCCCGTGGTGCCCATTGCCATGTCCGTCCCTCTTGCCACGACTTTTGTGCTCCTGATCATCGGGTGCCCACCCACACTGATTGCATACGGGTTCGGCTATTTTTCCCAGTGGGAGGCATTCAAGGTCCTTCTGTTCCGGTCATTTTTGGGAATTATTGTTCTTTCTCTATGCATGGCCCTGTGGTATCCCCTGGCGGGTATGCCGGGAAATATCGATAATATGAAAACACCTGCAAAATTAACTAGTTCGGGCTATGAACTGATCATAAATAAATAAAACGTCTGCAAAGAAAACCGCAGAGAAGAAAACGGGGGAGGATATTTTATCCTTCCCCGCAAATTTTATATCGCCAAACAGGTGAGAACAATCGTTATTGATAAGTTTATCAACCCGTAAAAATTGCTGACACCCGATCAAGGAGCATGTCCCCAAAAGCTGCCTGAATGGTCTATGAAACCGGTGAAATCCAGTGAAACGGAAATGGCATGCTAATTGCTGATTCGCTCATTAACAGGCGCTCTTTTCGGGTGCCATGATTCTGAAAAAAAGAAACGAGGGGGTAAAATGAAAAAAATCGATACGATTCTGGCCTGTGTGGATCTCTCCGAGTATACCCGGATGACCCTGGAGGCCGCTGTGGCAATTGCCAGAGGAAACCAGGCACAGATTGTGGCGTTCAACGTCATCAACCAGCGGGATGTGGCCAGTGTGGGAATGGTGAGCCAGCATTATCCGGATCGGCTCAATGTGGAAAACTATGTCCGGGACTTGAAAAAGGAACGCCATGAAAAGCTGACCATGCTTATCAACAGTGACTTTTCGGAATACCGGGAAAACATGACCTTGAGCATCGATGTGGGAATTCCATGGGAAAGCATCATTCAGGCAGCTGGAAATCATAAAGCGGATCTCATTGTCATGGCCAACAAAGGCCGGGGCAATCTGTCCCGCGTGCTGTTCGGCAGTGTGGCGGAAAAGGTGTTCCGTCATTCTCCCGTGCCGGTGGTCAGTGTCAGAGATCCAGAGACTTTCAAGGGAAGACCATGATGGACAAAAAAAACATGTCAGAAGATACCCGGACCAGGCGGATCAAGCGAAACATCCTGACCTATATGATTGTCATTCCCCTGATCCCGCTTTTTCTGGCCGTGGGCATCAGTTTCTACTATTTTACCACGGCCCTGGAAAACAGTTCCACCCAGAGCCTGAAACGGATCGTCGGGGACCACCGGGACATGATCGAATCTTTTCTGATGGAACGCAAATCCGATCTGGAAATGGTGACCCGTCTGTATGATTTCGAATCCATTAACCGCAATCAAATCATAGATGACGTGTTCGAAATCCTGAAAAACAAATCCGGTGCGTTCATAGATCTCGGACTGTTTGATTCCCGGGGCCTTCATGTAAAGTATTCGGGTCAGTACCAGTTGACCGGAAAATTGTACAAAGAAGAGTTCTGGTTCCGGGAAGTCATGGAAAAAGGTCGGTACATCAGCGATGTGTTTCTGGGATACCGCAATGTGCCCCATTTCATCATTGCGGTGAAAAAAGGGGCAGGGGCAGACGCCTGGGTTCTCCGGGCCACCATCGATACCCTGTTTTTTGACCGGATGGTGTCCGGTGTCCGGATCGGCAGATCCGGGGAGGCCTATATCCTGAACAAAAAGGGCATCGCCCAGACCGGACGGCGGTCCGGGGGTGTCAATGTCATGGAAAAAGATCCGGAATTTTCAGCGTTTCCATCGTCAGGCAGCACCATCCACACCTTTCTCAAGTCCGATCCCCAGGGACTTAAATTTCTGTATGCCACCACCTGGCTCAAGGATCAGGAATGGCTTTTGGTGGTGAGACAGGAAAAAAAGGATGCATTCCGCTTTTTTTACTATGCTCTGTATGCCAGCCTGATCATCATGGTGCTGGGCATTGCCATTGTCGTGGGCATGTCTTTTTTCATGACGGAAAAACTGTTTACACGCATCGAACAGCTGGGCCGGGAGAAAAAGGATCTGGGCAATCAATTGATCCGGGCCTCCCAGCTGGCGGAAGTGGGCGAAATGGCGGCCGGATTTGCCCATGAAATCAACAACCCGCTCCAGATCATCAAAAGCGAACATGCCTTAATCGCCTCAATTTTCGAGGACCTGTATGAGAATAAAAAGATCGACCCGGAGGATCAAGAGATCCTGGAACTGCAGGATTCTCTGTCCCAGATCGAACTGCAGGTGTCCAGATGTTCGGACATCACCCGGGCCATCCTCAAGTTCGGGCGCAAGAATGAAGCCCGGGAGCAGCTGCTGTATCCGGGCGAACAGATTCCGGAAATCATCAAGATGATCGAGCAGCGGGCCAGTGTGGAAGGCATTGCCGTGTTTCAGAACATTCCGGTGGACCTGCCTGGATTCATGGGAGATGCGTCCCAGTTTCAGCAGGTGATGCTCAATCTGTTCAACAATGCCATTGACGCGATCATGGAACAGCATCCAGATACCGGGGGGCGGCTGGAAATCCAGGCCCGGTCAAAGGATGACAACTGGATCGAGATCCGTGTCACAGATAACGGAACCGGTATCCAGCCGGAACATATCGCAAAGGTGTTTTCTCCGTTTTTTACCACCAAACCGGTGGGAAAAGGCACGGGACTGGGACTTTCCGTGTGTTACGGCATTATCGAAAATTTCGGGGGCACCATGGATGTGACCAGCCGGGTGAATGAAGGCACTATCTTTATCATCACCCTGCCTAAGGCGGATATGGAAAAACAGGCACCATAACGGATATCATTCAAAGAAATGATTCGAGTGAAAAGGGGGGATCTGTTTGGAAAAGTTGAAACTGATGCTGGTGGATGATGAAAAACGGTATCTTCAGACCACTGCCAAATTGATGGAAAAAAAGGGAATTGAGGTCGTCACGGCCCAAAGCGGTGAACAGGCCCTGGATCTGCTCAGAACCCGTGAGGTCCATGTGGTGATTCTGGATATCAAGATGCCGGGTATGGACGGATTCAGAACCCTGCGGGCCATCAAGACCCTGTATCCGCCGGTGGAGGTGATCCTGCTCACCGGTCACGCCACCATGGATTCCGCTATTGACGGGCTTCAATCCGGGGCCTTTGATTACGTGATAAAGCCGGCGGATATTGATGAAATTGTGAACAAGGCATATGAGGCATTTCAAAAAAGACGGCGCCTCGAGGAAAAAATCAGGGGACTGACATCGGGGAGCGGAAGGCATGGACTTGATGAATAGATGATGATCGAAATCTCAAACAATTGGAATGGAGGTTGATGCATGAAAAAGGAAAAAAAAGTGACAGGGTATGACAAATATATCAACTGGAAGGTGTTTGTTTTTCCACTCCTGGCAATGGTGTTCCTGCTGCTGATTCCCACCCCCAAGGGCATGAAGGATGTGGGCACCCAGTACCAGGTGGGCCCCAAGGCAGTTGTGAATCACATCACCCGGGAATTGTTCAGCTTAGACAGTGTGGACGCGGCCCAGTGGCAGCTGCTGGCCGCCCGGATTATGGAAACCAACATGCAGATGGGGGCGTTGAAAAAGGCGCGCTATCTGGCCCGGGATCTGAAATGGTGCAAAAAAAACAAGATCGATGCGGACCAGAAGAATTTTGACCTTGCTTATAATTTTATCAAAAACAATGTGGATGACGACCGGTTTCTCTCAGTCATGAACCAAGCCCTTGATTTGAGGAAAACGGGCTTGAAATATGAAGAATTAAAAGAAAAGGACAAGGCCGCTGCTGATAAAGGGGCCTGGCATATCCAGGTGGCTATTGCCGTAGGGGCGTTTGTGGTGCTGTGCTTTCTGACCGAGTGTATTCCCCTGCCGGCCGTGGCATTCTGTATCGGCCTGATGTATGTGTTCACCGGTGTGCTGTCCAGAGAAGCCGTGGCCATGCTTTACTGGAGTGATGCCTGCTGGTTTATCATGGGCAGTCTGATGTTTGCCGCCGCATTCGTTAAAACCGGTGTGGACAAGCGGGTGTGCCTGGCCATGTTCAAAAAACTGGCCGTACCCAATACCAAGTGGATCACTCTGGTGTTTTTTGTGATCATCGCACCGCTGGCCGCATTTATTTCCGATCATGCCCTGGCAGCCATGTTTCTGCCCATCGGGATGCTGCTGTATCAAAACAGCCTCACCGACGAGGTCCCCGAGGACAAGGAACTGGCCAAACTGCTGATGATCACCATTGCCATGGCCTGTAACATCGGCGGTCCCGGAGCTCCTTCCGGCGGGGCCAGAAACGTGATCATGATGACCTATCTCACCGATATGTTCGGTATCGATATCGGATATTTTCAATGGGTGACCTACTGCTTTCCATTTGTACTGGTCATGATTCCCATTACCTGGTTCATCACCAACCTGCGGTTTCGTCCCAAAATCGTTTCTTTGGCCCCGGCCATGGACCATTTGCGATCCGAAATCGATAAAATGGGGGGGTGGAACCGGCAGCAGATCTGGGCGTTGATCATCTTTGTTATCATGGTGTTCGGGTGGTTTACGGAAAAATCCTTTTACCAGATGGGCATCGTTCCCGTCCGGCTGGGCATCGGCGTAATCGCCGTGGCCGGTGCCATTGCCTATATCATCACCGGGGTGGTCAACTGGCGGGATTACCAGGAAAAGGTGGACTGGGGCGTTGTGTGGCTGTATGCCGGGGCCATTATTTTCGGCCGGACCCTGGACAGCACCGGGGCCGCCTACTGGCTGGCCCGTTCGGTGATCGGTTTTCTGGCCCAGTTCGGCATGGAATCAGGCCTGCCCCTGCTCATGGTCAGCAACGGCATGACATCGGTGCTCACCAACCTGATGGCGGACGGGCCGGCAGCCGCATCCGTGGGTCCCATCGCTTTAAACATGGCAGGCATGGTGCATCCGGGATCCACATATCTACCCTTTATGGCCATGGCCACAGCGGTTGCGTCATCGTTTGCCTACTGCCTGATCATCGGGACCCCGCCCAACGCCATCGTATATGCCAGCGGATATCTGGAGCCCAAAGATTATCTTCGGGTGGGCATTCCCATGTTTTTTGTCGCCAATGTGGTGCTGCTGCTGTTTACCGGCATTTACTGGAGCTTCAGGGGATTCGGTACTCTGCCCGGGTTCTGATTCAGAGATTGAAGGGAGAAAAACATTATGGAAAACAAACTGAACTCACACCGGAAAAAACCTGTCATGTTCAAGGATGGCAACCTGTTTTTCACCAAAGAGGCCGAGCGCCGGTTTTTTTTCATCATGACGCTGATCATGCTGGCATCCGGTGCTGTGATAAAGCTGCTATAGGAAGGGTGAAACGCGTGTTCACGGTTTTTCGAATCAAAATGAAGGGGAGGGCATTGTGATGGTAACCGCTGCGATAGAGGCCGGCCGGTTCTATGCCTATGCATTGATTCAGCTGCTGATCGAACCGGGCCTGTTTTTCAGGGAGCTTGTGGAAAAAATCAGGCCCCGCCGGGCAGCGGAATTCATGGTGATCTGCTGTCTGTTCTATACCCTTGCGAGTTTATTGACAGGGGCTTACTCACAGCCGGTCAGGATCATGGCACCCATTTTTTTCATCAACGCGGCCGGTATGATTCTGATCTCGTCCGTCCTGGGATATATGGCCATGGTGATGATCGCCGGGAAAAAGGCGTCTTTTGGCATTGTGTTCAGCATTTACGCATTTTCATCCGGGGTGACGCTTTTTTTGTCCTGGCTGCCGTTTCTGATCTGGATCACCGAACCGTGGAAATGGTGGCTCATATGCACCGGCTTGAAACATACGTGTCACCTGTCGTGGAAAAAATCCATCGTGATTGTGGCACTTTCCACAATCGTGCTGTTTTTTCTCGTGTATTCAGCGCATCTGGCATTGTTTAAAACATAAACAAAAATAAGGAGAACATTCAATGACCGATCAGATAAAAGTATTGATGGTGGATGATGAAAAACGGTTCAGGGAAACCACCCGCAAAATTCTGGAGAAAAAAGGGTTTGATGTCATTTTGGCGGAAAATGGAGAGCAGGCCCTGGAAAAACTGGAACAACAACCCGATGTGGTGGTTCTGGATATCAAGATGCCCGGAATGGACGGCCATGAAACATTGAGCCGGATCAAAAAGGTCAAGCCGGACCTGCCGGTGATCATGCTCACCGGACATGGGGCCAAGCCATCAGCCAGAGAGGCTTTGGTGGAAGGGGCGTTTGATTACCTGAACAAGCCTTGTGATATCGGGCTGCTGTCCGCCAAGATCAAGGAAGCCTGTGAACTCAACGACAAATTGCCGGCTCACAAAGAACGACGGGTCAAGGCGGTGATGATTCCTGTCATTGAGTATACCAAGATTTCTGAAACAAAAACCATCAAGGATGCCATTCTCGAGCTCAGGACATCTTTTGAGACCAAAATGGCAACGGATCATTTAATGGAAACCGGGCACCGTTCCATTCTGATTGTGGACGGTCAGGATCAGATCAAGGGAATTCTGACCATCCGGGATTTGTTGGAGATGCTCATGCCGCCCTACCTGTCTGCACCCAAACCGTTTCTGGCCGACAGTATCGAATATTCCCCCATGTTCTGGTCCGGGATGTTTGTTCAGGGAATCAAGGAGATTAAAAAGAAACAGATCACCGAGGCCATGTCTCCGTTGCCGGCTTTTATCGACGGCAATGCCAACCTCATGGAGGCGGCGTACATGATGCTCCATGAAAATGAACGGCGATTGCTGGTGATGCTGGATGGACAAATTGTGGGCATTATCCGGGAGCAGGACCTGTTTTTTGAGATGGAAAGGATTCTGAAAAGCTGAACGAGTCGTTGATCGGCTTGACAATTTTCAGGTCTGGACGGCGCGCAGATGACTCCTCTGCGCGCCGAATTTTTTGCCATGACCGTCATGATCCCGCCGGTCCCATGTTTTTTTGAAAAAGGCCATGTAATCTGTTGTGTTATTCAACCGGGACAGTATGATAAACATATGTTTGAACCCAATTTGTCAAAATGGAATCATTATGATGAACAAATATGAAATTCTGGATAAAGACAGGGTGCTGTCATTGATCAAAAATGGGGATACAGTGGCATTTTCAGGATTTTCTCCTGCCGGCGGTGCCAAGGTGGTCCCAAGAATGCTGGCGGAACATGCATCAGCGGAGCACAGACAGGGCAAGCCTTTTCGTATCAGGGTCCTGACCGGGGCATCGGCCGGGGATTACATTGACAATGATCTGGCAAAAGCCAATGCCATTCAGTGGCGGGCCCCTTATCAGGGGGGCAGGGAACTGCGGAATCAGATCAACCGTCAGGAGGTCCAGTATGTGGACATGCACCTGTCCCATCTGGCACAGACCGTGAGTGCGGGTTTTTTCGGCAAAGTGAATGTGGCTGTGGTGGAAGCCACAGAGATTACCCAAGACGGGCGGGTGTATCTGACCGCTTCCGTCGGTGCCTCCCCCACGTGGCTGGCCTGTGCCGATAAAGTGATCATCGAGATCAATCATCACCATTCCCATCGGCTGCGGGAGCTGGCAGATATATTTATCATTCCTCCGCCTCCCAGGCGGTCCCCGATTAATGTGCATACCCCTTTGACCCGGATCGGGTGGCCCTATGCCCAGGTGGATCCGAAAAAGGTGGTGGGGATCGTCGAAAACGACGAACCGGACCAGGTGGCGGCGTTCAGTTCGGAAGATGCAATGAGCCGAAAGATCGCGGACCATGTGATCCGGTTTCTGCTGGCAGAAAAGCAGGCCGGCCGGATACCCGAGCAGTTTTTTCCTTTCCAGGCCGGGGTGGGCAATACTGCCAATGCCGTTCTGGCCGCCCTGGGGAACCATCCCGAAATTCCGCCGTTTTACATGTATTCCGAGGTGTTTCAGGATGCCATGGTGGACCTGATGTCAGACGGCAAGCTGCTGGGGGCGTCTGCCACCTCCCTGACCGTTGTGCCGGAAAAACTGGCGAGGATCACGGACAACATGGATTTTTTTGGCAGCCGCATCGTGTTGCGACCCCAGGAGATATCCAACCATCCGGGCATTATCCGGCGCTTAGGCGTGATTGCCATGAACACGGCCCTGGAAATGGACATATACGGCAATGTGAATTCTTCCCATATCTTCGGCACCCATGTGGTGAACGGGGTGGGTGGCAGTGGGGAGTTCACCCGGAACAGCCATCTGTCCATCTTTATGACCCCGTCTGTGGCAAAAGGGGGGAAAATTTCAGCGGTGGTGCCCATGACCCCCCATGTGGACAACAACGAGCATTCGGTGCAGATCGTGGTGACGGAACAGGGCCTGGCAGACCTGCGTGGCCTGGGACCCATAGAGCGGGCTGAAAAAATCATCAGCACATGTGCCCACCCCGCTTATCGGCCCTTCCTGACCGATTACGTTAACAACAGTCCCGGGGGGCATATTCCCCATGACCTGAATCGGTGTTACGAACTGCACCGGAACTTGAAGGAAACCGGGGCCATGCTGCCGGATCTGCCAGGCGTTTAGAGTGCAGGTGCCCAAATGACGAGACCTGCCAGAAGTATGGGTTTCTGGCAGGTTCGGTATTATTTAGGGCCTAAAGTTATACAGATCATTCGACGGGCAGCATCCCCCTTTCAATGATCAGGGCCTTTCCTTTCTCGGATTTGTTGAAATCCACAAATTTTTTGATCGTGCCGGCAGGTTCGCCTTTGGTGATCAGACTGAATATCTGATAAAAGGGATAATCCGCATCCCCGGGTTTTGTGCCGTCGATCTGCACGACCTTCACCTTGGGATGGGTGAACTGGGCGCCTCTGGAGATAAAGGACACTGCGCCCGGAGGCAGGGATTCGATGGCTTCCAGCACCCGGGTGGAGGTGTAGGTCATATAATCATAGTGCACATCGTTATGGCGCATCACCTGGCGCCGGAAGTTTTTGTGGGCACCGGTATCCTCGCCGGGTACCACCAGGGTGACGGGAAGGTCCGGTCCGCCCACCTCTTTCCAGTTGGTGACGTTTCCTGAAAACAGCGACTGTAACTGTTCTGTGGTCAGGGCATCCACCGGGGTGGACTGATGGGTGATCACCGCCAGGGGATCTTTGGCAAAGGGAATGGCCTTCAGTCCGAAATCATTTTCCCGCTTAGTCAAGGG
>JAABTO010000303.1 GCA_011389835.1 Desulfotignum sp.
GAAAACGATGCAGTGGCAAGGATCTGTTCCAGCCACAAAATGCCGTGAATATCCAGGTGGTTGGTGGGCTCGTCCAGCAGCAGCAGGTCCGGGTCCATGCACAGGGCCCGGGTGATGGCCAGTCGTTTTCGCCATCCGCCGGACAGGGTGTCCACCTGAACATTTGTATCTACAAATCCACCTTTGCCCATGGCCTGATTGACCCGGCGGTGCCGCTCCCGTTCATCCATGGGCAGGTTTGCCAGGCTGTCGAACATCACGGTTTCCACGGTCTGATCCGGGGGCAGCCGATCCTCCTGGGGCAGGTAGATGGTGCGGCAGGTTTTGTGGGTCTTGATCTCTCCGGCATCCGGCAGGGTCTTTCCGGCAATGAGCCTGAGCAGCGTAGATTTGCCGCTGCCGTTGCTGCCGATCAACCCCAGATGTTCCCCGGCTTTGAAGTCCAGGTTCAACCCCGAAAAAAGGGTGTCATCCCCATAGGCCTTGGACACATCGGACAAAGTGAACAAAACGGTCATAACCCCACCTGACCTTAGACCCGGGGGGCCCGGATACGCCGGTACACCCGGATCATCTTGATGACAAACGTGACTGCCAGGGCCGCACTGATCAGCACCACAAAACTGGCTGCAAAAAATGTCATAATAAAGGTAAACGGATCTTCGAGCCGGTATGCGGCCGCCAGCAGGTCCAACCCGAACACCAGAAAAAATATCGACACCAGCAGCAGCAGGAGCTGCAATATCCACCACGTATATTTCATGTGAATCAAAACACCTGATTTTAAAGGTTGGTGACAAAAAAATGTGCTGCTCAGCTTACCGGCTGCAGGCAAAAAAATCAAATCAATATTGATTATTCACCCCGGGTCCCTATAATAAAGTGTTCAGAACATTTTAAACCCTGGGAGAAACGGCATTCATGAGAGTCCTGCTGGTGGAAGATGACGAAAAGATCACCCGTTTTGTGGAAAAAGGACTGATTTCCGCCGGGTTTGCCGTAGATACGGCAGACACCGGTCCCAAAGGGTTTGAAAACGCATTTGACACGTCTTATGACGTGTTGATCATCGATATCATGCTGCCGGAGATGGACGGGTTCACCCTGATCAAAAAGATCCGGCACCACCACAACAACACCCCCATCATCGTGCTCAGCGCCCGGGGACGGGTGGATGACCGGGTCAAGGGGCTGGAGGCCGGTGCAGATGATTATCTGACCAAACCGTTTGCCTTTTCCGAGCTGCTGGCCCGGGTCCAGGCCCTGATACGGCGGGCCGGCAATATCACCGATCCGGTGGTGCTTTCCTGCGGTGATTTGACCATGGATGTGTTGAAGCGCCGGGTGTCCCGGGGCAAAGACATTATCGAACTCCAGCCGTTGGAGTTTTCTCTGCTGGAGTATCTGGTCAGAAACAAAAACCGGGTCGTATCCAAAACCATGATCATGGAACATGTGTGGAATTATCATTTCGATCCCATGACCAATGTGGTGGAAGCCCGGATCTGCCGGCTTCGGGACAAGATCGACAAGGATTATCCTGTGCGGCTGATCCATACGGTGAGGGGCGCCGGTTACGTGATCAGAGATGACGATGCCTGATCTGTTCCGGACCATCCGTTTCCGGTTGACCCTGTGGTTTACGGGAATTTTTTCCGTGTCCGCGGCTGTGGCGTTTATCCTGTTTTACTATCTGGCGGTTCAAACCCTCCAGGACCAGATCGATGAGGAGCTGCTGGACAAATCCTCCCAGTTTTCGTCGGTCATCCGTCAGAGCGGTCTGCGGGGGGCCGGCAATCTGGCTGTGATGGAATCCAAGGCCGCCGGGGAAAAAATGATTTTCTTCAGGCTTTTGTATCCCAGCGGTGAGGTATTCGCCTCTTCCCACATGTCCTACTGGAAAGATATTCAGGTGGACCAGACCATGCTGGACCGGCTGATGGAAAAAAAATCACCCGTGTTTGACACCCGCCGGATGGACAATGATCACAAGGCCCGCATTTTATATGCGTTTGTGGCCAGAAACGCGATTTTACAGACCGGCATCACCATGGAATCCCAATCCCGGCTGCTGGGTGCGTTCAAACGGGTGTTCATGGTGGCCATGGGGTTTATCGTGGGATTTTCCGCTTTGTCCGGTTGGTTTCTGGTCCAGAAAGCCCTGTCCCGGGTTGACACCATCACCCGGACGGCCAACAGCATCACCGGGTCCAGCCTTCAGAAACGGGTCCCGGTCACCGGCAGCAAAGATGAGCTGGATCACCTGGCCGGCACCTTCAACCGAATGCTGGACCGGATCGAATCTCTGGTCGACGGGATCCGGGAAATGGGCGACAACATGGCCCATGACCTTAAAAGTCCGGTCACCCGGATCCGGGGGGTTGCGGAAATGACCCTGCTGCAGGCAGATACCCTGGAAGAATTCCATACCATGGCTGCCAGCACCATCGAGGAAGCGGACCGGCTGCTGGACATGATCAACACCATGCTGGTGATATCCCGCACCCGGGCAGGGGAGGGGAACTTTCATTTTGAACCCCTGGACCTGTCCCGGATGATCCAGGCGGCCTGCGATCTGTATGCTCCGGTGGCCGAAGACAAGCAAATTGATGTTGCGTGTCAGGTGCCGGGCCGGTTCGAGGTGACCGCGGATGTGGCCATGCTCCAGCGGGCATTTTCCAATCTGCTGGACAATGCCATCAAATACACCGGCCCGGGCGGACGAATACTGGTGGAAATAATCAGAAAAAATGACACCATGTTAGAGATCCGGGTGACCGATACCGGGCCGGGCATTCCTGAGGAACTGCACGACCGCATTTTTGACCGGTTCTTCCGGGCGGAATCCTCACGCTCGAGTTCCGGCAGCGGCCTGGGGCTGTCGTTTGCCAGGGCCATCGTACGGGAGCACGGCGGGGACATTCAGGTCGGCAGCAGCCAGGGCAGCGGGGCCTGCTTCATTCTGACATTGCCATATTGTAATTTTCAGGTCATTTAAAAATCATTTTTCTGTATTATACTATCTCAAAAAGAAAAAAAGAAAACACCGGTGTAAACACCGGGTGGATCCAATATTTTCAACCGCGATTTGAATCAAGGAGAGTATCATGAAACACGTCAAACAAACCCATCTCATTGTCACGCTGCTGATTGGTGTTGACGTCCCTGCCGGTATGGGCCGCCAAGAATCAACACATGATCCCGGCCAGTTTTTCCGAACTGGCGGAAACAGTCAAACCAGGCGTGGTCAATATCCAGACCGTTAAAACCGTCCAGGGCGGCGGACGGGTATTTCAGCATTTTTTCGGGCACCCGTTCGGGAACCGGGAAGGACTGGAGGATTTCTTTGCTCCGTTTCTCAACCCCCAGCCCCAGAACCGCAAAGAACAGAGCCTGGGCTCGGGATTCATCATTTCCAAAGACGGGTATATTGTAACCAATCATCACGTGATCAAAGGCGCAGATCAGATCAAGGTGATTTTTCACGACAAGACCGAGCATGACGCGGAAATCATCGGCACCGATCCTATGACCGACCTGGCACTGATCAAAGTGGATGCCGAAAATCTGATACCGTTGACATTCGGTAAATCCAGTGCCGCGGCCATCGGTTCCTGGGTGGTGGCCATCGGCAGCCCCTTCGGCCTGGA
>JAABTO010000304.1 GCA_011389835.1 Desulfotignum sp.
TCAACGCCACATACATCATCGGCCGGATCACCACGTCATCATCCACCACCACGGGCCGTTTTTCAATTTTGTGCATGCCCAGGATCCCGCTCTGGGGCGAGTTGAGAATCGGGGTGCTTAAAAGAGATCCGTAAATCCCGCCGTTGCTCACGGTAAAGGTGCCCCCTTCCAGATCCGCCAGTTCCAGCCGGTTGTTCTCAATTTTGTCCACAAACGTGACAATGGCCTTTTCAATGCCGGCGAAATCCAGCTGGTCTGCATGGCGGATCACCGGCACCACCAAGCCTTTGCCCGATCCGATGGCCACCCCCACATGATAGTAATGATGATAGACGATATCGTTGCCATCCACAAAAGCGTTGACCTGCGGACATTGTTTTAATCCTTCAACACAGGCTTTGATGAAAAAAGACATGTATCCCAGCGACACCTGGTGCTTTTCCTTGAACGGTGCCTTGTATGCCTGGCGCAGGGCCATGACCCGGGTCATGTCGATTTCATTGAACGTGGTCAGCATGGCGGTGTTCTGCCGGGCTTTAAGCAGGTGGGCCGCAATTTTGCGGCGGATCGGGGTCATGGGTTTCCGGGTCACGCGTTCATCCGGATCGGTTTTATCTGAATCCGGTTTATCGGTTTTTGCTTTGTCTGATGCAGGCGTATCCGGCTCAGCCTTGTCGTCGGATGCAGCCTTTTCCGGTTCAGACGCCCGGTCCTGGGAAGACTCCAGGACGAGCAGGACATCCCCTTTTGTGATTCTGCCGCCGGGTCCGCTGGGTGTGACATCGGCCAGGTCAATCTGATTTTCTTCTGCCAGGCGCCGGGCAGACGGGGAGATGTTGCCGGCCGGTGTGGCGGCATCTTGCGATTTTTCCTCTGCTTGAGCCTTTTTTTCTTTTTCCGGCGTTTCTTTCTTCTCAGGCCCGGATTTTTTCACCTGGTCCGTGGTTTCTTTTTTTTCAATTACCGCCACCACCGTGCCGATGGCCACGGTCTCGCCTTCATTGACCTTGATGTTGAGTGTACCGGCGGTGTCTGCCGTCACCTCCAGGGTGACTTTATCGGTTTCAATGACAAACAGAGGCTCATCCGCTTGAACGGAGTCACCGTCATTTTTCAACCACTGGACCAGAAGGGCCTCTGTGACAGATTCACCCACACTTGGAACTTTTACGTCATGTGCCATGATCACTCCTTAAAAATGCAGTAAAAACGCTGCCGGGCTCAACACAGGCCGGATCAAAGCGTCAGTGCCTGTTTTATAATCGCTGCCTGCTCCTGTTTGTAAATGCCTGAAAACCCTGTGGCCGGGGAGGCCTGTGCCGGTCTGGTCACACAGTGCACCCTATCTCCCACCCGTTTTTCCAGCCGGGGCCGGACAAACTCAGCGGCCCCCATGTTGGCGGGTTCTTCCTGTACCCAGTACCACTGCCGGGTATCTTTGTATCGCGAAATAACGTGTTCCAGCAATTGCTCGGGAAACGGGTAGAGCTGTTCGATCCGGATGATGGCCACCTTGTCCTGGGCTGATTCCGACCGGTTTTTCACCAGCTCATAAAAGATTTTTCCGCTGCACAATACCACGCGATCGGGATTTTCGACCTTTTCAGGGTCATCCAGGATTTCGCTGAAACCGCCCGACGACAGGTCCTTTATTTCCGACACCGCCATGGGATGCCGCAGCAGGCTTTTGGGAGTCAGGATGACCAGGGGTTTCCGGAATGGCCGGACCATCTGGCGCCGCAGCAGGTGAAAATACTGGGCCGGGGTGGTGGGGTTGCAGACCTGGAGGTTGTCATTGGCGCACAACTGGAGAAAGCGTTCCGGCCGGGCGCTGGAATGCTCCGGTCCCAGGCCCTCGTATCCATGAGGCAACAGCAGCACCAGACCGCACTGACGCCGCCATTTGGCTTCACCGGCGGCAAGGTACAGATCGATCACGGCCTGGGCATTGTTTGCAAAATCCCCGAACTGAGCCTCCCACAGGGTCAAAACCCCGGGGCTTGCCACGGCATAACCGTATTCAAATCCCAGGACCCCGGCTTCAGACAGGAAGCTGTCATAGACCCTGTATTCTGACTGGTCTTTGGCAATATGGTTCAACGGCACCCACAGATCCCCGTTTTTTATGTTCCGGATCACGCTGTGGCGCTGGGAAAAGGTGCCCCGGCCACTGTCCTGGCCGCTCAACCGGATGGGAATGGCCTGGTCCAGAAGAGATGCAAATGCCAACGCTTCTGCCGTGCCCCAGTCAATGTTCTTGCCCGTCACGACCGTATCCAGCCGTTTTTCCAGCAACCGGCCCAGTTTGTCGTATATGGCAAACCCTTCCGGCACGTCATACAGTTTTTGGGCATAGGCCGTCAATTTTGATTTTTCCACGAAAGTATCGGTTTTTTCATGGGAATACCCGCCGGAAATGCCGTCCCATTCCGGATAAAACCGGGGTTCGGGAAACGTGCACGTGTCGCTTCGGACATTGTCAAACGCGGTTTCCATGTTCTGTTTTGCCGCTGTTGACATCTCTTCGGGTTTTTCAGGAGAAATGATGTTCTCTTTGATCAGCTGGTCCGCATATGTTTGGTCCAGCGGTGTCCGGGAACGGATCCGCTCATACATCTGCGGCTGGGTAAAATAGGGCTCATCCCCTTCATTATGACCAAACCGGCGGTAACAGATCACATCAATCACCACATCCTTGTGAAACCGCTTCCGGTAGGCCGCTGCCAGCTTCACCACATGAAGCGCCGCTTCCGGGTCTTCGCCGTGAACATGAAAAACCGGAACCATGAGCATCTTGGCCACATCCGTGGAATACCGGCTGGAGCGGGCATTTTCAGACGTCGTGGTGTATCCGATCTGGTTGTTGACGATCACGTGAATGGTCCCGCCGGTGTGAAACCCCGAAAGCTGTGACATATTCAGGGTTTCCGCCACAATGCCCTGACCGGCGAACGCGGCATCTCCGTGAAGCAGCAGGGGTACAACCTGGTGGAGGCCACCGGAACCCGCCATTTCCTGCCTGGCCCGGGCAAATCCTTCGACCACCGGATCCACGGATTCCAGGTGGCTGGGATTGTCCAGAAGACACACCCGCAGCTGTTTCCCCCCGGCGGTCTCGATATCCGCCAGATACCCGTTGTGGTATTTCACATCCCCGGCGCCGATGAGGTCCGCAGGATCATAACAACTCTCAAACGCCTTGAAAATATCCTCATACGGCCTTTCAAGCACCTGGGTCTGAACGCTCAGCCGTCCCCGGTGGGTCATGCCCATGATGATTTCTGTGCACCCGTCCTCCGACACCCGGTTGAAAAGCGCATGCAGCATGGGAACGATCACCTCGGCACCTTCCACGGAAAACCTTGTCTGGCCCGGATATTTGCTGTTCAGAAACCGTTCGAACACACCGGTGTGGATCAGTTTTTCCAGCACCACGGTTTTTTCTTTGTCAGCCAGTTCGGGGCGATTTTTGACCGGCTCCATTCTTTCCTGAAGCCACCGCTTTTCATCCGGGTCCTGCAGGTGCATGTATTCCACGCCGATAGACCGGCAGTAGGTTTCCTTGAGCCGGCTGAGAATGTCCTTGAGCCGGGCCTGGCCTGAGGCGGAAAACCGGCGGGTGTAAAAAACCGTGTCCAGCTGGTCCG
>JAABTO010000305.1 GCA_011389835.1 Desulfotignum sp.
AAAATCCGGGCCCGCTAAAACTCAGACATCAGGTGTTTTCCCGGGCCGCCTCGGCCCGGAAATCCCCGGTTTTCCGTTCACAGGTTTCAAAATACCGGGGATACGCCTGTTTCATGGCGGCCAGGGCCCGGTCCCAGGGCAGGTCATCAAAGCTGCCGTGTTCGGTCACATACTCCATGTGCCGGTTGCCCAGATTGTCAAAGGGGTGAAAAATCGAGTCACAGGTCCCGTCAAATTCCAGGGGTTTGACATTGAACGCCTCGCACAGGCTCAAATTAAATGCCGGGGTGGCCTTGACCCATTTGCCATCCAGATAGATCTCTGTGAATCCGTGCCACACGAACAGATCGGTTTCCATCAACGCCTTGAGCCGCTCGGTGTTCAAATGGTTTTTCACATCTGCAAACCCCAGCCGGGCCGGTATCCCCCGGCTTCGAAGGCAGGCGGCCAGCAGCACCGCCTTGGCCACACAGTATCCTTGTTTTTTCGCCAGCACCGCACTGGCCTTGATGCTGGATTTCTTCGGTTCGATACTGTAAGGGTTGTACCGGATCAGGTCTCTCACCGCGTAGTACAGGCTGACAGCCCGCTCTTTGTCGGTAGTCCCGCTTCCGGCATGTTTTTTTGAAAATGCGGCAATATCCGGATGATCCTTGTCGATAAAATAGGTGGCGCAAAGATAGCGGGACATAAAACACTCCTTTTTCACTGTGAGCACGCCGGTGTCCGATGCGCTGAATTTTGGGAGATGGCTGAAAAAGACTGCCGGGCGGTCTTCAGGTGGCCAACAGCACCTCGTCATTTTCAAAGGCCTTTTTCCGGATATCCGCAAACTTCTGAATCAGGGCTTCCCGGGTCAGGCACTGCTTCTCCCCGCCTTTGACATCCACGATGATCTCGCCGGCATCCATCATGATCAGGCGGTTGCCGAATTCAATGGCATGATTCATGTTGTGGGTGACCATGAGCGTGGTCAGGGCCCGCTCCTGAATGACCTGCCGGGTCTGTTCCATGACCATGGCGGCGTTGCTGGGATCCAGAGCTGCCGTGTGTTCGTCCAGAAGCAGGATATCCGGGCCGGACAGGACCGTCATCAAAAGGGTCAGGGCCTGGCGCTGCCCACCGGACAACGAGGAGACATTCACTTTCATGCGTGTCTCCAGCCCCATGTCCAGGGTCTTGACCCGGCCGGCGAATTTCCGGCGCATGGCCCGGTTCAAGCTGATTTTGGGCCACCGGAATCCCTTTTTGGCCGTGATCATCATATTGTCTTCAATGGTCATGTTGGAAGCGGTACCGGCCAAAGGGTCCTGGAAGATCCGGCCGATGTGCATGGCCCGGCGGTACTCGGGCGCGAATGTCACCCGCCGGCCCTTGATCCGGATCTCACCGGCACTGGGAAAAACCGCCCCGGAGATCAGGTTGAACAGCGTGGTTTTACCGGCCCCGTTGCTGCCGATAATGGTGATGAAATCCCCGGCATCCACGGTCAGCGACAGATTGCGGATCACGGTCTTCGCCCCGGGGGTCCCGGGATTAAAGGTCTTGGTGACGGCATCCAGTTCGATCATGCATCCCCCTTTGCCCTGAGACGTTTGTAATTGGACACCGCCAGGGAGGCAATGATCAGCAACCCGGTAATCAGCTTCAGGTCGTTGGGGGTCATGTTGATATAATACCCGTAGTAGCGGCCCAGATACATGATGGCCTTGAACAGGATCGCCCCCAGGATCACCCGCAGGGTCAACGCCCAGATCCGGTTGGACCTGAGCAGAAATTCTCCGAGCATGACCGAGGCCAGGCCTGACACCACGATGCCCTGGCCCAGATTCACGTCGGCAAATCCCTGATACTGGGCCGCAAACGCCCCGGACAACGCCACCAGGCCGTTGGAAAGCCCCACGCCGATGAGCTTGAGTGTGGCCGGGTTTACCCCCTGGACCCGGACCATCTGCTCGTTGTTGCCAAGTGCCCCGAACACCAGACCCAGGTCGGTGAGAAAAAACAGGTCCAGGGCCAGTTTCAACCCCAGCACCACCAGGATGAAAAAAATCAGCGAGGCAATCTCCGGAGACAGAATCCCTTCACAGGCGCTCTGGACCCATGAAAGAAGGGTTTCCACCCGGAGCAGGGGCAGGTTGGCCCGGTTGGACAGAATCCGGATGTTCACCGAATAGAGCATGGTCATGGTGAGAATCCCGGCCAGCAGGTGGGGCACCTTGAGTTTGTTGTGGATGGCCGCCGTGACAAACCCGGCCCCGACCCCGCCGCAAAACGCCAGCATCAGCCCGTTCAAAGGATGAATCCCGGCATGGAGGCTGGTGGCCATGATCACCGCCCCCATGGGAAACGAGCCGTCCACGGTCAGGTCGGGAAAATCCAGTATCCGGAACGTAAAAAACACCCCCAGGGCCATGATGGCGTAAATCAGGCCTTCGACAAAAATGCCTTCAATCATTCAGATCGCCTGTTACCGGACCGTGAGTTTGCCGTTTTCGATCACCTTGTTGGCAGTCTCCAGAATCTCTTCAGGAATGGTCAGTCCCAGTGTCTTTGCCACATCCAGGTTGATCAGCAGGTCCACATCACCCGGCTCGGTCATGTACACCGTGGGAATGTCAACCGGATCAGCCCCTTCCAGAATATCCGCTGCCAGCCGCCCGGTCACCCGGCCCATCTTGTAGTAGTCAAATCCCCAGGCCGCCAGTACATCGTTGGTCTCGGCCGAACTGGGATCTGCGGACATGACCGGGATTTTGTGGCGCATGGCCACCTGGGTCACGGCCGCCAGCGCGGAAAATACCGTGTTGTCGTTGCTCAGATAGATGCCGTCCACCCGGGATGCAATGGTCTGAACCGCCTGTTTGACCTCGGCGGAATTGGTCACCGTGGTTTCAACGAATTCGATGCCCATATCCTTGCACACCTGCCGGGCGATTTCCGCCAGTGCCACGGCATTGGCCTCGCTGGAGGAGTAGACATGGCCCAGTTTGGTCAACGGCTTGATCCGGTTGAGCAGCTCGATCTGTTCTTTCACCGGCGTCATGTCCGATGTACCGGTCACCCCTTTTTCCCCTTTTTTGACCGATGCCACCAGTCCGGCCCCTTCCGGATCGGTCACCGCGCAGAACAGCACCGGCCGGTCCTTGATGGCGTTCACCAGGGCCTGAGCTGTCGGGGTGGCGATCCCCACGGCAATGTCCACGTTTTCGGACTTGAATTTCTGGGCGATGGAAGCGGCCGTGGACATCTCACCATTGGCATTCTGAAGATCGAACCGGGCCTGAGGAAACCGTTCTTTGACCCCGTCCTGCACTCCCTGCTCCAGGGCGTCCAGGGCCGGATGGGCCACGATTTTGGAAATCCCGATCAACACATCATCTTTAGCCTGGACCTGGGAAAATCCAGCCAGCCCCATTAGGAGCCCCACAACAATCAGACGTATCACGTTTTTCATGGTTATTGTCCCCTGTTAAAAAAATTATTATACCGGCCGGCGTTTTACCGGCCACACAGAACCGGATCTCCGGCTGTCATGCCAACGCATGCTGCGTGCCTATTTTATAACGCTACCCGGAAAAAGCAAGGCACAAATCCCAGACCGGCAATTCTTTGGATACGCTATTGTCCGGTCTGTGAATCGG
>JAABTO010000306.1 GCA_011389835.1 Desulfotignum sp.
GCAGCGGCAAATCTACTCTGCTCAGGCTCATTGCCGGAAAGACCCTGCCGGATGCCGGAGAGATCAAGACCCACAAAACCTGCCGCACCATCTACCTGCCCCAGGAGGATCGGCTGCCCCCGGATCAGATTGTGGAAACCGTGCTGTTCGACAGCCTGGCAAACCTGCCCATGGATGAACGGGAGCGGCACCGCCGGGTCAATCAGGCCCTGGGCAAAGGTGGGTTTGTAGATACAAACGTCCAGGTGGGCACCCTGTCCGGCGGATGGCGAAAACGGCTGGCCATCACCCGGGCCCTGTGCATGGACCCGGACCTGCTGCTGCTGGACGAACCTACCAACCACCTGGATATTCACGGCATTTTGTGGCTGGAACAGATCCTTGCCACCGCATCGTTTTCATTCATGGTGGTCAGCCATGACCGGGCGTTTCTGGAAACCACCTGTACCGGCACCATGGAGATCGCCAGGTATTATCCCAACGGATATTTCAAAATCCAGGGCGGGTACCGGATGTTTGAACAGGAACGCACCAAGTTTCTGATTGCCCAGGAAAAACAGCAGGCGTCTTTGGCCAGCAAAATGCGCAGAGAGGATGAATGGCTGCGCCAGGGGGCCAAAGCCCGGTCTACCAAAGCCAGATTCCGAATCGAACAGGCCCAGCGGCTGCGCCAGGCCCTGGATGCCCTCAGGGAACGAAACCGCCACACCGCCCGGGTGGACATGGATTTTACCGGCACCGGCCGCCAGACCCGGAAACTGGTTCAGGTGCACAACCTGACCATGGGATTTGGGGGTCAGCCCCTGTTTTCAGGCATCACGTTTGAACTGGGACCCGGATTCTGCCTGGGCGTGGTGGGCGTCAACGGATCCGGAAAATCCACGTTTCTGTCTCTTTTGGAAAAGAAACTGCCTCCGGACCAGGGCACGGTGAAATGGGCGGACGGGCTGAAAGTGGCGGTGTTTGATCAGCACCGGTCCCGCCTGGATCCGGACAGTCTGTTGAGAGAGGCCTTGAACCCGGCGGGCGGGGATTCGGTCAACTTTCAGGGAAAAAGCGTGCATGTGGTGACCTGGGCCAAGCGGTTCCTGTTCATGCCCGATCAGCTGGACATGCCGGTACAGCGGCTGTCCGGCGGTGAAAAAGCCCGCATCGTTCTGGCCAATCTCATGCTTCAGCCTGCGGATGTGCTGCTGCTGGACGAGCCCACAAACGATCTGGACATCCTGTCTCTGGAGGTTCTGGAACAGCGCATCAAAGAATTTCCCGGGGCCGTGGTGATCGTGTCCCATGACCGGTATCTCATGGACCGGGTGTGCCACCGGATGCTGTTTCTGGACCCGGGCCATCCCCCCGCGTTCTACAAGAATTTCAGCCAGATTCTGTCAGCGGCTGACCGGCATCGTTCCGCTGCCGAGAAACCGCCCTCCGGTGCCAAGGCTCAGACGGCGTCCGGATCAGCGGCCCGGTCCCGGTCAGCGGCAAACACCGCTTCCCGGTCAGGTGCCCCACCCGGGGACACTTCCCGGCCGGCAGCCGGATCTGTGCCGGTTTTTTCCTACAAGGACAAGTTTGAACTGGAACACATGGAAGACACTATTTTAAAAGCGGAACATGCGGTGGCAGAACTGACCGCTCAGGTCCAGGACCCGGACATCATGGCAGACCCCCAGCAACTGGCCGGTGTCTGCCGCAACCTGGAAAAAGCGGAAACCCGGGTTCAGGCATTGTATGCCAGGTGGGAGGAACTGGAACAGAAAAAAGCCGATGCCGGCAAATAGAACCAGGAAAAGTTCAGACAAACAGCCGGGAGATCAGGCTGGTGACGGCGGTTTCCACGGTCAGAATCCGGGGCCCCATGCCGCAGGTGACAAATCCGATATCCGCCAGGGTTTTGACTTCCAGATCGATCCACCCCCCTTCCGGCCCCACCGCCAGGGTCACCGGCTGGTTCACCCCGGCCGGACAGACCCGGCCGGTGCTGGGATGGGCCGTAATGCACCGGGTGTTTCGGCAAATCTGCGGCAGTTCGGTTTTGACAAACCGGCTGAAAAACCGTTTTTTGACGATTTGCGGCATCATGGTATCTTTTGCCTGTTCCAGGCCCAGCCGGGCATATGACATCAGCCGGTCCGACGCAAGGAACGGGCTTTGCCAGAAACTTTTTTCCACCCGCCAGGAATTGACCAGAAAAATCTGTTTCACGCCCAGGGCCGTAACATTCTGGATGATCCGCCGGAGCATCTTGGGTCGGGGCAAGGCCAGCACCAGGTTCAGCGGAACCGGTGCCGGGGGCGGCTGGTCCAGTGTTACCTGCATCATCAGCCTGCGGGAATCCATCTCCTCGATCATGCCGTATCCCAGATTTTTGTCGATTTTTCCGCAGGCCACGGTATCGCCGGGACCGGCTTTGAGCACGGTCCGGATATGGTCATACCGGCGGCCGGACACGCACACCCGGTGTGCCGAAACAAAATCTTCTTCACAGAGCAGCACCAGGTTCACGGTTAAAACGTCACCTTTTCCACAGAATCGGTCCATTCGTCCAAATGCCTTGTTTTCCAGTGCTCTCCGCCCATTGCCATGGCCAGTGCTTCGGCCAGGTGGACCGGCCGGACTCCGGCCAGCCGTCCCAGTCCCTGGAGGCAGGACGGGCAGTTGGTGAGAATCTCCGGGCGCGTTTCTGTGATGACGCCCTCTGACAGGGCCAACGCCGCCTGTTTTCGGACCAGCATGTGATGGCTGATGTCGGGCCGGGACAGTGCCAGTGTGCCTGCCTGGGAGCAGCAATGCGGCACCGGGGTCACCTGGAAGCCGTGGGTCTGGAGCAGGGCCGCACCGGTGTCTTTTAACGAATCGTGACAAGGGGCATGGTAGAAGCAGGGGGATCCCTGGGACAGGGGCTGCGGGCTGTGTGTCAGCACATACTCAGTCACGTCCTGCACCGGGCTGTCAAATATCTGTGCCGCATCCAGCCGGGCCAGCGATTCCATGCAGGTACCGCAGGACACCACCACTGCGTCAAATGTCAGGTCATTGAACATCTCCCGGATCTGGGTCAGGAGGATGATGTTTTTGAGCACCAGTTCTTCATGTTTCCGGGTCATGGCATTGACCAGAAACGGATATCCGCAGCACAGAAACGGCGGCGGCAGAATCACCCGGTGATTGCTCGACAAAAGAATGAACAGGGCCGCTCTGGAAATCCGGGAATAGATGCGTTCGCTTCCGCAACCGGGAAAATAAAACACCGTGGATACCGCCGGTTCCACTGGTTCCAGAATCATTGCCTGATTTTTCAGGGTCATGGGAACCGCCGATCTGAGGGTGGCGATATCCGGCCAGGGCATTTTTGAACGAACCAGCTGCATGGCCCGGTTCCGGGAAAAAGGCCGGACTCCGGCCACCGGTGACAGGAGACCGGCGCTGACGCGCTGAACCAGCGTGCCTGCCCCCAGCAGCCAGGGCCGGGCCAACCGGTTGGCCAGGGGACGTTTGTCCGCCAGATATCCCAGGGTGGTCCGGGTGGACAGCGGGGTGTGTTTGAACCGCATGGTTTTCAGAATTTCCCGGGATTCAATGGTAATGTTGCCCGAGTCGA
>JAABTO010000307.1 GCA_011389835.1 Desulfotignum sp.
AAAATCACAGCAGATGCCCATGTGCCGTTTATTATAAACGATTTTCTGGACATTGCCATGATAATCCAAGCCGACGGGGTGCACATGGGCCAGACCGACCTGCCGGTGACTGAGGTGAAGCAGCTGGCGCCCCATCTCATGGTGGGCTGTTCCACCCACTCCCCGGCCCAGGCGGCACAGGCCAAGGCGGACGGAGCCGATTACATCGGGGTCGGGCCGTTGTTTGCCACCCAAACCAAAGAGGATGTGGGCGATGCCGTGGGTCTTGAATATCTGGAATATGTCTCAGCAAATGTAGACATCCCTTTTGTCGCCATTGGCGGCATCAAACGCCATAACCTGGCTGAAGTGTTGTCCCGGGGAGCAAAAACCGTGTGTCTGGTCACCGAGATCATCAGTGCACAGGACATCGGCAAACGGATGCAGGAGATCAGACAACTCATGGCATGTCATTCATGACACCCGCCTTTGGGGTTGTTTTTAAAGTTGACAAAGATAAATCGCCTGTCCTATATGCAGCTGAGAACAAGAAAATAATGAACATACAAACCATTGACCGGATTGGGGGATTGGATGAAACCATATACCGTATTTTTGACACAAAAAATCCATTCCATCCTGTATGGATTGATCGTCACCTCTCTTTTTATAGCAGGCTGCAACACAGCCGTTGGCCCAGACTTTCAAACGCCATCCCCCCGGTTGCCGGAAACCTGGCAACTCACGGAAACCGCTGACAATCTAACTTCGTTCGAAACCACAACCCTGTATGATGAATGGTGGCGCGTGTTTGATGATCCTGACCTGACCCGGCTGGTGTCGGATGTGAAAGAACAGAACCGGGACCTGGCCGCAGCAACGGCCCGGCTGGACAGCTATGCCGCCGCCTATGGCGTGGCCCGGTCCGGCCTGATGCCCATGATCCATGCCCAGGGCGGCATCAGCCGGGAGCGGGAATCCGAACGGGTCCGCAATACCGCCAACCAGTCCATCGCCGGAAATCCCACCTGGATGTACCAGGCCGGTTTTGTCATGTCCTGGGAAATCGATGTGTGGCACAAAATCCGCCGGAACATGGAGGCGGCCCGGGGGGAGTGGGACGCGTCCATCGAAGACCGCCGCAATCTCATGGTGCTGCTCCAGGCCCAGGCCGCATCCGAATATATCAGGCTGCGCACGGCCCAGCAGCGGCACGAATTTGCACAGAAAAACGTGACCCTTCAGGAAGAAACCCTGCAACTGGTTCAGGACCGGTTCGATGCCGGGTTGACCGGTGAACTGGACGTGCACCAGGCTAAAATGAACCTGTCATCCACCCGGGCCCGGCTGCCGGCCCTTAAAACCCAGCAGACCGAAGCCTTGAACGCGCTCAGCCTGCTGACCGGGCGCCTGCCCGGTGAACTCAACCAGTTACTGACCCCGAAATGGATTCCCATGGCGTCTGCGCTGCCTGAAATGCTGCCGGCGGAACTGGTTCGCAACCGCCCGGATATCCGGGCGGCCGAACGTCTTCTGGCGGCCCAGACCGCCAGAATCGGCGTGGCCAACGCGGATTTTTACCCGGCACTGACCCTGGACGGCATGTTTTCCCTGGTGTCCAGGGATTCCGGGGAGTTCTTTTCATCTGCCGCGCAAAAACACAGTATCGGACCTTCTTTCACCTGGCCGGTCTTCACCGGCGGATTGATCAAAAGCCGGGTTCAAATGGAACAAGCCGCCACAAAAGCCGCCCTGGCCCGGTATGAACAAACCGTGCTTGCCGCGTTCCGGGAGTGTGAAGACGCTTTGGCCGCCTATATCAATGAAGGCGCCACACTGACCGCGCTGAATCAGGCGGTCGCGTCCACCCAAAAATCGGTAGAACTGTCTCAGTCCCTGTATGTCACGGGTATTGTCAATTTTCAAAACGTCCTGGACATGCAGCGCCAGCTCGCATCTTTTCAGGATCAGCTGGCCCAGTCCATGGGTCAGTCCGCTGTCGGGCTGGTGGCTGTATATAAAGCGTTCGGCGGTGGATGGGAACCTGAATGAATCTTCAAGGAATGCCCGTTTTCAATTGACAAAAAATAGGAGTTTATCCTATCTTGATTTTAACATTAACAACTTCTGATACAGGAGTCCTGATGTCCAACAATCAAGCAAGGAGGTACATATGGCAGAAAAACCTGCTGTGGGATGCAAACGTCCTTCAGCCAAAGTTCAGAAACCGCCTGAAGAAACCACTCAACCTGAAACCGTTACAGAAAAAAAGGATTACGCCATGATTCAGATCGGACAGAAAGCACCGGATTTTGCTGCACCCGCCTACTACAACAATGAGTTCACAACCATCCAGCTGTCGGATTACCTGGGAAAATGGGTGGTCCTGTGCTTTTATCCCGGTGATTTCACCTTTGTCTGAGCAACCGAAATCTCGGCGGTCGCCGAGAAAAATGCAGAATTCGAAAAATTAGATGTCCAGGTGCTGTCCGTAAGTGTGGACAGCATGTTTGTCCACAAAATGTGGGTGGACAAGGAACTGTCCAAAATGGTCACCGCCAAAACCGTCCCCTTCCCCATGCTGTCGGATGGCGGCGGCAGTATCGGCAGAATCTATGGCGTTTATGACGAGGATGACGGCGTAGACATCCGGGGCCGGTTTTTGATCGATCCGGACGGTGTTGTTCAGGCCTATGAAATGGTGGCCCCGCCCGTGGGACGCAATATCCCTGAAACCCTGCGCCAGATTCAGGCATTCCAGCTGGTGCGGGAAGGCAAAGGCACCAAGGCGACCCCGTCCGGGTGGAAACCGGGCAAAACCGTTCTGGAACCCGGACCCGACCTGGTGGGCAATGTCTGGAAAGTGTGGACCGTAGACAAAGCGTTTGACTGATACTGAATCTGCCACAAGTACCCGAAAGGAACCTGTGGCAGACAAAAACGGTTATACCACGGCCCCGCCGCTGTTCATCCATGCGGACATGCCGCCGGCCAGGCTGTGCACATGATTGAACCCCTGGCTCTGCAGAAAGCTGGCCGCAATATTGCCTCGGTATCCGACCCCGCAGGTCACGATCACTTCTTCATCTTTGTCAATATCCGGTGCCTGGTCGAGCAGATCGGTCAACGGCAGGGACCTGGCCTGCTCGATATGGCCGTCCTCATATTCCGCAGGCGTCCTGACATCATACAGCACGGAATAATTACCTGTGCTGATTTTCTGTTTCAGTTTTTCCGTGGAAATCTGCCACAGCTGATTGATGGGATGCCCGGCCTCCTGCCAGGCGGACATGCCGCCGTATAGATACCCGATAATATTGTCATACCCGATGCGGTGCAGGTGCACCGTCATGGCTTCAAACGCATCCTCATCCGTAACGATCAGGATCAGCTTTGCCTCGGGCTCCAGCACCATGCCGATCCAGTTGGCGGTCTGCTTGGCAAACCCGATATTGATGGACCCGGGAATGTGCACCCCGCCGAACGCGGCCGTGTCCCGGGTATCCAGGACGGTTGCCCCGTTTTCAATCTGGGCTTTGACCTGGGCCGGGCTCAGGTCCCGAACGACGGGACACCGGTCCA
>JAABTO010000308.1 GCA_011389835.1 Desulfotignum sp.
CAGCTGGAAGAAAAACTGACCCACATCCCGGGCGCTGCCATTGAACGCAAACAATTTTCCATTGCCATCCATTACAGGAATGTCAAACAGGCACAAGTAAACGCAGTCCGGCAGGCTGTTCGCCAGGTCCAGACCGATCACCCGGAACTGCGCATCACGGAAGGAAAAAAAGTGTTTGAACTGCAACCCGACATTGAATGGCATAAGGGAAAAGCCCTGACATGGCTGATGGAAAACCTTGGCCTGCATCTGGACACATATTATCCCATGTATATGGGAGACGATATTACGGACGAGGATGCATTTGAAAGTTTGAGCACCATCGGCACCAGTATTGTGGTCAAAGGCAGTTTTCACCCGACATCCGCTGATTTTGTACTGGAGAACACCCGGGAAACAGCCGCATTTTTAGAAAACCTGTTTGTTGAAAAGGAAAGATAATATGACTGTCTGGAATTTAACCTATGAGACCTATAAACCGCAGGACCAGGGACTCCGTGAAGCCCTTTGCACACTGGGGAACGGGTATTTCGCCACCCGGGGAGCAAGCGCCCAGGTGTCCGCCGATGATACCCATTATCCCGGTACCTATCTGGCCGGGGGATACAACCGGCTCAAAACAGAGATTGCCGGCAGAGAGATCGAAAATGAAGACCTTGTGAATATGCCCAACTGGCTGTGTCTCAAGTTTCGTTTCACGGATGGACAATGGTTCTCTCCTGAAACCGCTACGATCCGTTCCTATTGTCAGGACCTTGACATGAAAAAGGGGATCCTCACCCATATCGTCGTTTTTGAGGACGAACAGGAGCGCCGTATCAGGATGGAAGAGCAGCGCTTTATCCATATGGGAGAACGCCACACAGCTGCCATGAAAGTATCATTGACCAGTGAAAACCACACCGGTGCCCTTGAGGTGGAATCAGCCATTGACGGCACGGTCCGGAACCAAGGGGTAAAGCGGTACCGCGAGCTGAACAGCCGGCATCTTGAGGTTTTGGAAAGTGAATCTGTTCAAAATGGGCCGTTGTATCTGAAGGTGCAGACTGTCCAGTCTGAACTGCGGGTGGCCATGGCAGCCAGAACCCGGATAACCAGAAAAGGCAAGGATCTGGATCTGGAACCGGAGCTGATCGATGATAATGGATATGTGGGCAAACGCTATACTGTAGAGATCAACCAGAAAGAAACCATTGTGGTGGAAAAAGTGGTTCTGGTTCACACCTCCAGGGACTTTGCCATTACCGAGTGCGGTGTGGCCGCCAGGGCAAGGATCGGACGCGCCCCCGGCTTTGACGATATACTGACAAGCCATACAATGGCCTGGAAACAATTGTGGCGGCGGTCCGACATCACAATGACCGACCGGAGAAAAAAACGTCCGGATTACCATCCGGAAATGGTGGTCAGACTGCACATCTTTCATCTGCTGCAGACCGTATCAAAAAAAACCATTAACCTGGATGTGGGCGTGCCTGCCAGGGGCTGGCACGGAGAAGCCTACCGGGGGCATATTTTCTGGGATGAACTCTATATTTACCCGTTTATCACCTTACAGCATCCGGAAATCACCCGGTCTCTTCTGCTGTACCGGTACCGCCGTCTGTATACGGCCCGGGCCGCTGCGAGAAAAGCCGGATTCAAGGGGGCCATGTTTCCCTGGCAGAGTGCCAGCAGCGGCAGAGAAGAAACCCAGATCGTGCACCTGAATCCTGAATCAGGGCGGTGGATTCCGGACAATTCCCAGCTGCAAAAGCACGTAAATGCTGCGATTGCATTCAATATCTGGAAATATTATGAATCCACCGGGGATATGCAGTTCATGTGCGAGTATGGTGCGGAAGTGCTGCTGGAAATTGCCCGGTTCTGGGAAAGCATTGCGACCTATAACAAAGATCTTGACCGGTATGAGATCTGCAAGGTGATGGGGCCGGATGAATACCATGAAGCCTACCCGGGTGCGGATGAGCCGGGCCTGGACAACAATGCCTATACCAATGTCATGGCGACCTGGGTATTGACCCAGGCGTTACAGGTTCTTGAAATGCTGCCCAAAGAGCGCATTGAAGAGCTTTATGAAACCCTGCACATCACAAAATCCGAAACAGATCTGTGGTGGGATATCAGCCGGAAAATGCGGATCGTCTTTCATGATGACAACATCATCAGCCAGTTTGAGCATTACGACCAGCTCAAGGAGCTGGACTGGGACACATACCGGGAAAAATATCCCAATATCCAGCGCATGGACCGTATTCTGGAAGCCGAAGGAGACAGTCCCAACAATTACAAGATCACCAAACAGGCGGATGTGCTCATGCTGTTTTATCTGTTTTCCGCGCCTGAACTGAAAACCCTGTTCAAACAATTGGGTTATCCGTTTGAATATGAAACGATTCCCAGAAATATCGATTATTATGTCCATCGCACCACCTATGGATCTTCTTTGAGCTGGGTGGTCCATTCCTGGGTGCTGGCCCGGTCGGACCGGAAACGGTCCTGGAAATTCTTTTTAAAAGCCCTGCAAAGCGACATCGATGACATTCAGGGAGGCACCACCCAGGAAGGCATACACCTGGGCGCCATGGCCGGATCGGTAAACATTCTCCAGGAAGCCTATCTGGGCATAAAAACCCGGGGCAATATCCTGTGGGTCAACCCGGAGCTGCCGGAAGTGCTTGAAAAACTGGAAATGCAGATACGGTATCGGGGCAGCACCCTTGACTTTGAAACCACCCAGGACATGTGCAAAATCACGCTGTTGTGCAGCCCGGAAAACCACTTTAAATTCGGATTCAAGGAAAACCTGTATGACCTGACAGTCGGCAATACCCGTACGTTTCACATCTGAAGGAGACAACCAACCCGTGCCGGTACAAAACACGGACATCGCCGCACAGCTCAAGCAGATGGCGGATCTGCTGGAAATTGAAGGCGCCAATCCCTTCCGGGTCAGGGCGTACCGCAATGCCGCCCGGACCGTAAGCGGCCTGGCACGGCCAGTGGCCGACCTGATCAAAAACAAAGAAGACCTCACAGGGTTTCCAGGTATCGGCCAGGACCTGGCAGACAAGATAACGCAAATTGTTTCCAAAGGAACCTTTACACAGCTCGATGAAATACAAGGCCGTCTGCCCGAAGAACTGCCCCGTTTGATGGAGATTGACCACCTGGGTCCCAAACGGGTAAAACAGCTGTATCAGGAACTGGGCATCTCCAACACAGAAGAGCTCAAAACAGCGGCCCGGGCCAAAAAAATCCGCACTGTAAAAGGCTTTGGGGAAAAAATCGAACAATCTGTATTAACCGGCCTTGAACAGATGGCATCCAAATCCAACCGCATCCTATTGTCTGAGGCGGAAGAACGGGCCGCGCCTTTGCTGGCCCATATGCAAAAAGCACAGGATATCGACCGCATAACGCTGGCCGGCAGTTTCAGGCGGCGCAAAGAAACCGTCGGGGACCTGGATCTTTTGATCTGCAGTGACACCCCCGAAGAGGTGATAAAACATTTCACCGCTTATGCAGATATAAAAAAAATGGTTTCCCGAGGCGATACCCTCTGCCGGGCAAAG
>JAABTO010000068.1 GCA_011389835.1 Desulfotignum sp.
CTTCCTTGTTTTTATGGTTTTGGCGGCACAAAAAGTTGTCATGCGCAACCATTGCAAAAAATTTTATCAACCTTAATCCATACCGGATGAGAAGTCAATATGTAATCAAAAATATGATTATATGTGTGATTGTGCCACTTGGAAAAGGGCTTGGGAACCGGTTTGAATCAGCGCCGTTCCCGTATGATTCCTATGACTAACGAAGCAGAGACAGCTCACATTGGGGACCGGCGATCAACAGATTGTTGGTCACTGTCGACTGAATCTTTTCCATTTTACTGCCGAAAAGCAAATCCTTGATAACCCCATGTCCATAAGCACCCAGCACCATCAGGGCATCATGGGGAACATCATAGAGCATGGCATCGAATTCATTTTTTTCATAATAATGCCAATTTCTCAAAAACTGGCTGACAGGCGCATCCAGATCTGATTTTTTGATGATGTTTTCGTAGTAAGTCTTGTTGTTTTTTTCCCTGAGTGTATAGATGTCCATGGGGAGTTTTGAGACCATGGCAAGTTTTAATCCCATTTGCAGGGCGTTGCGTGCATTGGTGGAGCCGCCGAAAAAAACAGTAATGCTTTTCCAGGGTTTATATACCAGGCTGGTGAGCAGGACAGGGAAGGTCGCATGTTTGATAATCCTTCTGACTTTCGGGCCGATGTGGCCCAGGCCGATTTTTGAGGACAAGTCACTGACGGACCGCGGGCAGCAGAAATAATCAAACGTGTTGGGAATGTCCGGCAATGTGGAGGCTGTAAAACTTCTGGGTGAAAAAAAGGCCGGCTTGAACCCCATTTCTTCAAACAATTCGCTGGCATGCTGTTTTGCTGTTTCAGGTGATGTCAGATATGAATTGTCCAGATCGATCTGGATGGCATCATTGGGAAAGTACATGAGAAATTTGTCACTTTCCGGGATATACACAACCGGGTATGCATGAATGGTTTTACAAAAATATAGCGATTGCAGAAATGTTTCCCGGCCAAAGGGGGTATTTCTGAAAATCTGCAGCAGTTTATAATTCATTGTTTGCTCCTTGCTTGATTGTAACATATGCTATCGAACACTGGTCTGCATGATCAGTTCTCTGCGGTACAGATCCAGAATCCGTGTTTTTGATATCATTCCTATGAATGTGTCATGTTCCACCACGGGGATGCTTTCCATATTATTTGTTTCCATCATCTCCAGAACGTCCTGCAGATCATTTTCCAGAGACGCGGTCAGCACATCGGTATCCATGATCTGATTCAGAAAAACCATGTCATATATGCCTGGATTCAAGACATACCTGCGGATGCTACGCAATTCAATCATGCCTTTATACGCACCGGTGCTTTCATCGATCACCGGGAAAAAGAACTGATCTGATGTTTTTATTATTTCGATAAATTCTCTGAAAAGCATGTTTTCAGACACTTTGGTAAATTCGGTTGTGATCAGTTCCTTGATGTTCAAATCAGATAAAATCCTTGCATCCGTACCTGGCCGCAAGAACTGTCCCCGTTTGATAAGATCCTTGAAGTAAAAGGATGCGGGTTCGATATAGTGGCTCATGGTGGAAGAAATGGCAGAAACAACGATTAACGGCAGGATGGTTTCATATCCGCCGGTGATTTCAAGCACCAGAAAAATGCCTGTCAAAGGTGCCTGCATTACCCCGCTGATAAGTCCTGTCATTCCCAGCAGTGCATAGGCCCCTTCACTGGCACACGCGGCATTTTCAAACAGCAGAAATACTGTTTTATGGAAAACAATGCCGGTGAGGCTGCCAATGAGCAGGCAGGGGGCAAATATGCCGCCTGATCCTCCCCAGCCCAGGGTGATGGCAGTGGCAAAAATTTTGGCGAAAACAGCCACAAAAGTGATGAATATGCCCATTGAAAAGGTTTCGGAAATCATGGACTGTATAAAATGGTATCCCTCTCCCAGCACAACCGGGAAAAACAGCCCGATGCACCCCACGGCAGATCCGCCGATTAGGGCCCGCATCCAGAAGGGAAACCGGGTTTTTTGGGCAAATTTTCCTGAGAAATTCAGCGTTTTTGTAAAAAAGACCGATATCAGGCCTGCAAAAATGGCCAGGCAGATACCGGGCAGGATATCAGCGGTGCCCACAGTAAAGAACAGGTGGTTGAAAAGCACCTGTTCATGGATAATGGCCCGGCTGACTTCCGCACCGGCCACTGCGGCAATGGCGATGGGGATGATATTGCTGAACTCCCATTTTCCCAGAATGACCTCGATGGAAAAGACAAGGCCGGCAAGCGGGGCGTTGAAAATACCTGCAATGGCACCGGCTGTACCGCATCCCACCAGGGTGGTGCGCTGCCGGTCATTGAGCCATAGAAATTTGGCGATATTGGACCCGATGGCTGACCCGCTCATGACCACGGGTGCTTCAGGGCCGGCTGACCCCCCGCTGCCGATGGTCAGAAAACTGGAAATCAACCGGGAATAGCTGGACCTAAGCCGTAACAGGCCCCCGTGTTTAGACACGGCGTAAATAACCTCAGGGACACCATGTCCTGCTCCCTCCCTGGTAACCTTTTCAAGGTAAAAACCAGATAACAGAGCACCCGCGGCCGGCAACAGAAAGGCCCACCAATAATGGCGGAAGGGATGCAGCCATTCTGTGACCGATTCAAGGGCCAGGCGAAGGGCTACTGCGGCAAGCCCGCTGCAGATGCCGGCAATGCTTCCTGCAATGATCAAAAGCAGCCGGTCATCCACATGTGACAGGCTGGGAGAAAAACGGGCACGCCATTTTTTTATCAAGGACATTGGGGCATCTGTTCCAAACGGTTTACAGGGGGTTGGTTTCCTGGAGCATGACTGTCTTTTCAACCAGTTGATCCATTTGCGGCCGGGATTTCAAGAATCGGATAAAATCCTTATCCCTGAGGCAGAAAGATAGTGCAGAGAGCAGGTGCAGGTGGTATTGCAGTGACGGACACAAAATACAAAACAGCAGGAATACAGGCTGGCCGTCCAGGGCATTGTAATCTACTGGACTGGCAAGAAAATTGACGGTTATCATGGGATGGGGCAAATATGACAACTGCTGTCTTGGGTGGGGGATGGCCATCCCGTTTCCCACGCCTGTTGAAAAAGCATTTTCTCTTTCAACCAGGCGGTCCAGAAGATCCGGTTTGAAATCATCAGGCACCTGAGGGATTTTTTTGACACAGGATGCAAGTACCGTGACAACATCATTTCCCTGAATATCAGAATAGATACCGCCGTTTTGTAAGGCCTGTGACAAAGACACCTCAATCTGGTTCTGTTTTTCTCCAGATTTTTTATCGCTGAGGTTCAACCGGATATTGTGCAGGGCCGCCCATTTTTCAAGGTCTTTTTTCTGAAACCGCAAATCAGCCCCCTTGGGCAAAACCGGCAGTTTTCCTTGCCTGACCCAGCGTTTGATCGTATCCGGATTCACCCCCAGACATGTTGACAGATCAAAAACCGATAATGTCATATGGTTTTTCATGGATTGCTGCGCCCATCCATTCTAAACTATTTAATTCATAAATTTTTTTGGGTGTTATAAAACAAACAGATATGAATGACAACCGTAAATCTGTTTTCAAGGGAGATCATTTTTTCTTGAGTTCATCGATTTTGGTTCGTCCTGACAAGGGGACCCCGCTGCGGTAGGATGCCCGGGCGATGAGATGGGCTGCCACGGGGGCGGTGAGCAGCAGCAGGGCAATGATAAAGACGGCGCGCAGAAAAATGCCCGAATCCTGGAAGAAAACTGCATGGGACAGGGCCACCAGCCCGGCGCCCAGGGATCCGGCCTTGGTTGCGGCATGCATGCGGGTGAGGGTGTCCGGCAGCCGGATGACGCCTAAGGCGGCAATCAGGCAGAAAAGGCTGCCCAGGATCAGGAAAATCGCGGCAATATATTCAGTCATAAGGACCTCCCTGGGACCGGTCTTGTCCCTGTGGATTGTCGGATGCCGAATTTTCGTCCGCCGGCCGGGATGCCCGCTCGATGAACCGGGCCAGGGCGATGGTGCCCAGAAAAGCGATGCAGGCAAAGGCGATGGCCACATCCAGGTAAGTGGCCTGCCCGGTATGGATGGACAGGGTCACCAGAAAGGCCACCACCAGTACGGACAACAGGTCCATGGCAACGACGCGGTCCGCGGCTGTGGGACCTTTGACCATGCGCCACAGCACCAGCACCATACCGGCCAAAAGGATGGTTATGGCCGCCTGTGCGGCCCCGTGGAGAAAAGCGCCCTGGGCCGCGATCATCGGGTCACCTCCAGGATCCGCCGTTCCAGCCCCTGGATGATCTGGGACCGGGTCTGCTCCACATCTTCCAGAAACATGACATGGACATACAGGATTTTGTCGTCTTCGGACAGGTCCACACTCAGGGTGCCCGGGGTCAAAGACACCAGGTTGGAGACCAGAAAGATTTCAAGACTGGTCCGGGCTTTCAGGGGAACGCCGATGATGCCCGGCTGGCTGATGTGTCCCGGGGTGATGACATCCCAGGCCACCCGGAAGTTGGAGATCAACAGCTCAGTCAGAAAATAAGCGGTCAGGTTCAGGGTTTTGGGCAGTTTTTTGAAATACCTTGTGTCCGGATACAGAGGACTGGATACCCATAAAATGAAATATCCCAGCATGAAGCCCACAATAAATGCACTGATTCGGGTGCTGCCCAGCAGCAGGGTGAACACGGCGGCAATGAAGAAGTTGAGCATCAGCAGCGGCATTATTTTCCTCCTTTTACCGCCAGCACATAGGCGGCAGGGTCCATTAGCTGTTCACCGGCGGCGACGGACAGGGCCAGCAGCGGTTCAATAAAAAGGCCCATGAGCACCGTAACCAGGCACAGGCAGATCACCGGGGTCAGCATCCAGGGGGAAAGAGACCGGTTCCGGGGGGGCGCTTCATCCGGAGACAGGGTGTTTCGGGGATGGGGTTTCCAGAACGCCTCCATCCAGATCTTGACCATGGAAAACAGGGTCAGCAGGCCCACGGCAGCGGCCAAGGCTGCCGGCACATAGAGCCGGCTTTCCAGGCAGGCGTAGATGATCAGCAGCTTGGCCCAGAAACCGGAAAGCGGGGGGACCCCGGCCAAAGCAAAGGCCGGGATGAAAAACAGGACGGCCAGCAGGCCATGGGTTTTGTACAGGCTGCCGATATGGGACAGGTGAAACGAGCCCGCGGCCCGGTGGATGAGCCCGCCGACCAGAAACAGGGTGGCTTTGGCAATGATGTTGTGCACCATGTAGATCAGGGCGGCGGCCAGGGCCAGGGGGGTGAACACGGCCAGTCCCAGAATCATGTATCCCACCTGGCTGATGATGTGAAACGACAGGATGCGGCGGATATCTGTCTGGGCGGCGGCCGTTACCACTCCGGACACCATGGTCAGCAGGGCCGCGGCCATCAGGGTTGTGTGGGTGATCTGGGGCTGGCTGACAAACACCAGGGTGAACAGCCGGATCAGGGCATAGACCCCCACCTTGGTGAGCAGGCCCCCGAAAAAGGCGGCCACCCCTGCCGGCAGGGTGGGGTAGGCGGCCGGCAGCCAGAAAAACAGGGGAAACAGGGCCGCTTTGATGCCAAAGGCCGTCATCAGGAGCATGGCCGTGCTGGTGAGGGCCGCCGTGTTCTCCACGGCCAACACTTTTTCATGCAGGTCCGCCAGGTTCAGGGTGCCGGTGAGTCCGTAGATCAGACCGATGCCCGTCAGCAGCATGAGCGTGGATACGAGGTTCAGGGTCACATACTTGACCGCACTGGTGAGCCGGCCGGCCGGATGGCCCATCACCAGGATGCCGAAAGAGGCCATGAGCATCACCTCGAACCACACATACAGGTTGAACAGGTCCCCGGTGAGAAACGCCCCGCACACCGCAGCGGTAAGCATCTGCATGAAAGAATGAAACCCGGCCCGGACGTGCCGGGTGTGCAGGTCTTTGCAGGCATAGATCATCACGGCGGTGTGGATTACGGCAGTCGTGACCACCAGGACCGCACTCAAAAGATCCGCCACCAGGCAGATCCCGGCGGGAAAGGTCCATCCGCCCATCCATAGAACCGTCACCCCCTGTTTTACCACGGCGGTCAGCAGCAGGCCGGTGCTCACAAGATGCACCACAGCCCCGGCAATTGCAGAAATGCCGACATACCGGTCATTCATTCTGAAAAACAGGGAGATTATTGCCCAGACCATGGGTATCAGAATCGGGAAAATCAGCAGATGCGTCATGCCGGATCCTTTGGGTCAGGTCCGTCAGGGTCTGGTCCGGCCGGATCATCTGTGCCGGCCTGTTCATTCACAAATACCGGCTGGTCGGCATCCAGGGTGCGGGTCCGGTCATAGGTCCGGTACAACAGGACCAGAAGAAACAGGGTCATGGCGAAACCGATCACGATGGCCGTGAGGACCAGGGCCTGGGGAAGGGCATTGGCCACGGGTTCCGCCGGCAGGGTCCGGCCGGGTGCGATCAGGGGCGGGGCCGTGTCAGACAGCCGGCCGGCAGTGAATATCAGCAGGTTCACGGCATTGCCCATCAGAACGAAACCGAACACAAACCGCACCAGCATTCCCGACAGCATCAGATACAGGGCACCGGCGATCATCACGCCCACCGAGATGGCCAGCAAAGGTTCCATAAATCAGTTCTCCTCCAGACAGAGCAGCATGGACAGTATGCTGCCTAACACCGCCAGAAACACTCCCAGGTCAAAGACCAGGGGCGTGCCCACTGAAATGGGACCCGCCTGCCACCAGATACCGGTCAGAAAGGGTTTTCCGGCAGCCGGCCCCGGCAGCCCGGCAGCCAGTCCCAGGGCCAGCCCGGTCATGGCCATGGTTAACGGGCGGATCCGGATGGCCCGGCGGACCTGGTCCGGGCCTTCGGTGATGGCGAACAGGGCAAAGGCCGTGCCGGCCAGCAGGGCGGCGGCAAAGCCACCGCCGGGTTCATGGTGGCCCCGCAGCAGGACATAGACGGCAAATATCAGCATCAGTCCCACCATGAGCCGGGTGGCGGTCTTTAAAATAATGGACTGCATTTATCGCTCCTTTGCCCGGCGGATAAGGTTGACCCCGGCCCAGGCCGCCAGCACCACCACGGTGATTTCTCCCAAAGTATCAAAGCTTCTGAAATCCACCAGGATCACATTCACGATGTTGCGGCCATGGGCCGCCACCATACTGCCGGTCTCAAAAAATGCGGTCAGGCTGCGGTCCAGCGGGGTCTGCAGCGTGGCCAACAGCAGCGTGGCAATGATCAGGCCGGCACTTGAGGCCAGACCGGCATTTCTCAGCGTTCTGGACCGGGAGGGGGGTTTTGCTTTTTCCAGGGGCGGCAGCCGCAGCAGGATCAGGGATACAAAAATCAGGGTCAACGTTTCTACCAGCAGCTGGGTCAGGGCGATGTCCGGTGCGCCGAACACCAGAAAAACCAGGGCCACGCCCGCGCCCACTCCGCCCAGGCCGCCGATGGCTAGGATCCGGTGCCGGGCCGTGACCACCACGGCGGTGGAGATCAGGATAAAGTTGAACAGGCCGGCGGCGATCCAGGGACCGGACAATGGCGCGGTTTTTGCGATGCCCGGGAGATGCGGCAGCCACACACTTCCCACCGCTGCGATCATGACCAGGATGATGACTGACAGGTAGATGTGCAGTGAGCCGTTCTGGATGATGCTTGTAAAGCGGCCGGCCAGGGTGAGAAACCGGTCCAGCCCGGTTTGGTAAAGTCCGGGAAAGGTGAACCACAGCCGGTCCAGGACCGTGAGGAGCCCCTGGCGCAGGGGGCTTCGGAACCCATAGATGAGTGCCCCCAGAGACAGGGTCAGAATGCTCAGCAACAGGGGCAGGTTGATGCCGTGGAAAAACACCAGGCGGATCTCTTCCCTGTCCGGATGGATGGCGAACACGGCCGGTTCGATCAGGTGGGCGGAGACCCATTCGGGGATGATGCCGAACATCACTCCCAAAACCCCCATGACGGCGGGCCCCAGCCGCATGGTCCAGGGAACTTCGCACACAAGCGACAGTTTTCCGCCCAGGGGGCCGGCAAAAGGGGTGATCAGGATCACGGCGGCCACCGCCGTCATCAACGCGTTGGACACCAGGGTGGCAATGGTGGCGAAAACCGGGAACATCTCCTGGGCCAGGGCCCCTTTGTACATGATCTCCTTGCCGATGAATCCGAAGAAAAGCGGGAACCCGGCCATGGACAGGGTGGCCCCGGTCACAGCCAGGGCGGTGAGGGGCATGCATTTCATCAGCCCGCCCAGGCGGTTCAGATCCCTGGTTCCGGTCTGGTGATCGATGCTGCCCACGGCCAGAAACAAAGCTGCCTTGTACAAGGCGTGGACCATGAGAAACGTGGTGGCCGCGGTCAAAGACAGCACGGTCTGTCCCCCGGCAAACAGGGTCAGTACCCCCAGGGCCATGAGCGTGGTATAGGCCAGAACCCGCTTGAGGTCACAGGGGCCTATGGCCTGGATGGCGCCCCACAGGGCCGTGCCTCCCCCGATCAAAACCAGGGTGCCGGTCCACAAAGGGGTGCCGGCCATGGCCGGGTGCAGGCGCAGGAGCAGGTAGATGCCGGCCTTGACCATGGTGGCGGCATGAAGAAACGCGCTGATGGGAGTGGGGGCGCGCATGGCGTTGGGCAGCCAGAAATGGAACGGCACCTGGCCGGACTTGGTCATGACCCCCACCAGGATACAGATGAAAAAGGCCGGATACAGGGCATGGGCCCGCACCAGGTTCCCGGATGCGGCCAGCAGGCCAAAGGTCATGGGAAATCCGGCGGCTTTGAGCAAAAGAATGCCCATCAACAGAAACAGGCCGCCCCCGCCGGTGATCAGCAGGGCCTGCCGGGCGTTTTCTCTGGCCCCGGCCTGGTCATGGTCAAACCCGATGAGCAGAAAAGACAACACCGTGGTGGCTTCCCAGAATATGAACAGCAGTAGCAGGTTGTCGCTCAAAACAATCCCCAGCATGGCCAGCATGAATCCGTGCAGATAAACAAAGAACCGGCCCAGTTGCGTGTATCCGGCCATGTAGGTGGATGCATAGAGGGTGACGAAAAATCCGGTCATGGTGATGATCAGGCCGAACAGCAACCCCAGTCCGTCCAGGCGGAAGGCCAGGGCCAGGTCCAGGCTGGGAACCCAGTTCCAGTGGACCGTAAACATGTGTCCCTGCACCACCCGGGGCCATGCCAGGCACAGCAGCACGAACAACCCCAGGGGCAGAAGGCTGGAAAAAAGCCCTGCCCTGCAGCAGTCCGGGACCTTGCCGGTTTGGGACAGTTCAGACCGCATACCTACTGTGACAGAAACAAAGGAATATCGGCTGAATGAATGGTTTCCAGCACCGTGTCCCCCAGCAGACTTCGTTTGATTATGTTTTGAGAACTGTTGCCCATGACGATGAGGTCGGCGGTGTGGTCATGGGCATAGGTCATCAGATTTTTGGGGCTGCCGTCCTTCAGGTCGGTCTGGACGTCAAATCCGTGGGCCTGGCAGTAGTCTGCGGCTTTTTCCAGCAGAAACGGTTCCGGTTTTTTTCGGTGCTTGAAGTGGACCAGCCGGATTTGCGCGCCGGGCCAGGGATTCAACTGCAGATAATCTCTGGTGGCTCTAGCCGATTCCATGGACCCGCTCAAGGCGATCACCACGGTTTTGACGGGCCGGTATTTTTCCGCCACTGCCAGAATGGGCCGGACTCCCTGGCGCAGCAACTTGAGGATGGCCTTGTCCGGGTCCTCGACAAATCCGTATTCAAAAATACTGCGCAGGCCGAAAATGGTCAGATCGTTGAACCGGTCTTCATCGATCATTGCCTCGAAAGTATCGCCTTCTTCATATTTGATGCGGCGGCAAACGACCTTCTGTTTGCTGCAATGGTCTTTGAACAGGGCGATGGCCTGTTCCGTGCCTTCTTTGGTCACCTGAACGTTGTTTTCGCGCATGCGCTGGGCATAGGCGGCTGCCCCGGCAGGAACCGGCCCCACATTTTCCAGTTTTTTGGTATTGACGATGGTGACGCCGGTCAGCTGGGCCTGGTGCAGATCACCCAGTTCAGTGGCCCACTGGGTGGCGGCCTCGGTGAACGGGGTGCCGCCCAGTCCCACAAGTATTCGTTTGATCATTGGTTACGGTCTCCTTTTTAAAATGGTCCTTATGCTCATGTTAAGCCATGGGACACCTGATTTGTCAAGGAAAACACATTGGTCAGATTCAGCCGGGACGGCCTATGATTTTTTTTCAGCCGCCTGCCTGCGCTGATTTTCCGTCCAGTCAATCCGGCTCATCAGGCCTTCGAGAATCCGGACATCCCGGGAGGTCAGGCCGGCATCGCCGAACAGGCGGCGGAACGTGCGCAGCAGGTGTTCCGGGTTCTGAGGGTCCAGATAATCGATATCCAGAAGCGTCTGGCGCATATGGGCGAACAGGTGTTCGATCTCTTTTCCGGAGGCTGGTTTTTTGGGGGCGGGATCGTAAAATTGCCCTGTAATTTCCGATTTAAGCGAGACTTCGTATAACAGCACGGCCAACGCATGGCTCAGGTTCATGGACGGGTAGTCTTCATGGGTGGGGATGGTGACAAACTGCTGGCAGAGATCCAGGTCCCGGGTCTCCAGACCGGTGTCTTCCCGGCCCAGCAGCAGGGCGAACCGGGTCTGTTTTTCGGACCGGGCGATGGTCCGGGCTGCTGTGGCCGGTGTGAGAAAGTGTTTCCGGTATTTACCGAACCGCCGGGTGGTGCCGAACGTGGTATGGATGTCTGCCAGCGCCGTTTCAAGGTCGGAAAAAATGGCGGCCTGTTCCAGAATATGGATCGCACCCAGGGCCATTTTCCTGGCATCCAGGGCATTGAAGTCCTCACACGGGTTCACCAGCCGAAGCCGTGAACACCCAAAGTTCATCATCACCCGGCACACGGCCCCGACATTGAGGGGGCCCTGGGGTTCTTTCAATACAATGACAAGATTGGAAGCAGTCATTTTATTTCCAGTCGCCGGGGAACCGGCCATCGGGTCTTAAATCCCATGTTTTTCAGCAGGCGGATGCCGGCATCCACATGGTTTCCGGCCTGGGCAACCCCGTGGGAATCATCTCCGGGCACCATGGGGATCTGTCGGGATCGGATTTTTTCCAGAATAAACCGGGTGGGATAGGGTTCCTTCTCCCCCCGGGCCAGGGGCCGCAGGTTCAGGTCCATGACCAGATTCAGGTCTTTGATCAGGTCCAGGTTCCGGTCGATTTTTGCAGCGATTTCCGGTTGCTTCACCCGTTCCCGGTAATGGGGATCATGGATCCGGACCAGGTCGAAATGGCCCACCACAAACGGCCGGACCGCGTCGATCATCTCGAACTGCCGGTCGAAATAGGCCAGGTACAACTCCTCGACAGATCCGCAGGCCCTGGTTGCGGCTTCGTAGGTTTTTAAAGAATAATCAAAACAGATGTCTGCCACATGATGCACCGATCCCACGATATAATCGGGTGAAAACGCTTCCACCAGGTGCCGGACATGGGGCAGGTATCCGGTAAAAGCCTCGGTTTCCATGCCGGCAAAAATTTGAATCCGGTCAGCCATATCCGCTTTCAGCTGCCTCAGGGTCTTGAAATAAGCGGCAAACCGCTGATAAAGATGATCCACGGTCAGACCCTGTTCGATCTCTTCGGGATACAGAAATCTGGCGTGCACGGGCGGGATATGTTCGGTGATCCCCACCTGTCTGAATCCCCTTTGAACATATCTCTCAAGGATATCCGCCAGAGAATCTCGGGCATGGCAGCAGAATTCACCGGAATGTCCACCGTGAAGGGATATGGGGCCTAAAAGTGTCATGGCCGGGTTTGTACCATTAAATGCGGCCCATGAAAAGGATTTTCACACGGTCATGCCGGTGAGGGTCAGCGCGATTGTCCGCTTACGGGGGCCGTTGTCATGGTTGATGACCACCACCCGGTGCCAGGTTCCGGTGACAAGCCTTTGGTCTCTGACCGGGACACTCAGAGACGGCCCCATCAGTTCGGCCTGTCATATGTTGTCGGTCAGGGTCTTGATTCTGTTGAATGCCGTCATTTCCTCCAGCCAGTTTCGGGGAACAGCATCCAGGCCGTTGTGGATGCCCAGAATAAAACCGCACAGAATTCCTCTGGCAGAAGAATCACCCCCGGCCATGATGTTTTCGATCAATGCGGTTTCCAGATCTTCCGGGTACCGGGCGATCAGGTGGATGGTGCCGGGCAGCGCTTCAGTTGTATCACAGGCCTGGCCGAAACCGGAGATGGCCTGGCTGGTCTGTTTGTCTTCACTGGCAAGGCCCTTGTCCACGAGATCTGAGACAGCAGATCCGGAGGACAGCTGATCTGCCGCAGACCGGAGGGCGGTGGCTGGATCGGCACCGTTGGCGGTTTTGAGAGCTGCTAGTGCAAAAAAGTGGGCGGTTTCCAGAACCAACGGGTGGTTGTGGGTCATGGCGGTCTGCTGTCGGGCGCAATCGATGAATGTGTCGGCATCGTTGGCATGAAACAGGGCAATAGGGACCATGCGGGCCGCCCCTCCCAGATCGGTGGAATCTGATCCGGCGGCCTCCGGTGAGCGGCCGGCCTGAAAATTGGACAGGGTGGTTTTGGTGGCCTTGTCCAGGTATCCGTCATAATGGTCAAACAGGGCCTGCCACCGGGCTGCAAAATCCTCCAGTTTAAAGCCGTTGCATTGACCCAGAGATTCCAGCAACACAAGCATCTGGTCCCCGTAATGGGTGAAATCTCCTTTTTGCCTGGTTTTGTGAAACAAGGCGATCTCAGGAGCGGTCAAATGATCCAGACGGCCATACCGTTCCTTGATCCGGGCGGCATCATATACCCAGTGAACACCTAAAGCCATGGCATCTGCAGCAAATGCGGCCATGACACCGGATTTCATTTTCAGATAAATGTCGGTTTTGTTCATATTGTTCCTCCTCGTTGAAGTATATGGTATGACGTCCAGCTAAAGCCGCTGGATGATATAACAGAAACATGGGCAGGCGGCAGGCGGTTTTCAGGCGGTAAAAATCATAGAGTACTTCCCGGGAGGGTTTTCCGAACTGCAGCGGGGACAGATAGATACTGCCTTTGGCAGCCGGGCGGGGAATCCGGTCTCTGACCAGGGCCAGCATGGCCGGGATGTGGGTGGGGGGCAGGTGATCGTCCATGATGAAGTTGCCGGTCATCTCTATTTTTGGAAAGGCCTGGTTGATCTCACCCATGCGGTCAAACGCCCGGCTTACTTTCCCGGCGGTTATGGGTTTTCCGATCTGTTCCAGGGTGGCCGGGTCATGGGATTCCAGGCCGATGTTGATATGCGTCTCAAAAGGCAGGCGGTTGAGTGCGTCAAACAATGTCATGTCCGCGTTGAGCAAAGAATCCACGCTGCCGAACAGGTATATCCGGGGGTGTTTCATGTAGGTGCGGGCAAATCCGAATGCCGCATGACTTTCTTTTGCCGCAAACAGGATCAGATCCTGCGGTGCGTTCAACGCATCATGTTCCCCTAAGAACAGGGCGTTTTCATTGATCAGGTCCGGCCCGTACAAAAGTTTGAGTTCCTGGATTTGTCGCTGGATGTCTGTCCGGGACCGGGGTGTGAACGGTTTTTTGTTTTTGACTTTGCAGAACCGGCATTTGTACAGGCATCCGTCCGCAATGGTCAACGGGATCAGGTTGTAGTCGGAATGCCGGGCGTCCGGCGGCAGAACCGTGGCCCTGGCGCCGCTGATGGCAAACAGGCGGCCCGCTTTTTTTTGCAGATCCGTTGCCTGGATGGATCTGACTTTTTCAAGCCAGTCGGCAATCGGGTCCGGCATGTCGGGCAGGGGGTCAGGTATGTCGGCCAGGATATCCTGCCAGGAGGAACACAGGTCCGAGATCACGGGAAATTCAAAGGGTTTTCCCCCTAAAAGTGAGTTGGTGGGATACATGAAATTGGGCAGATAATATTCACCGATGGCCTCGAACACCCCGGCATATCCGCCGCTGGAATAATAGATCCAGTCGTTTCCCCGGGTCCGTTTGAGCCATTCAGAGGGGTGGAGCCAGTCTCGGGTTTTGGATCTGGCATGCGTGATTTCATGATTCAGGTTGAATTCAAGAATGTGGTCCCGGGTCTCCAGGCGGGAAAACATGCCGTATTTCACCGGATAGCTGACCTTGGTGTATTCCCGGTTGCCTTTGATATTCAACAGAATGGAAAAATGATCGGTGTGATAGAAGATGTCTGGATCTGTCATGTTTTCGGGCCGGCAATCGGGTCTGATCTGTTTAAAGTGAACAGCGGGCGCGGGCACATGTGTCCGATCCCGCCAAAACAATATTACAGATTATAACTGAATACCGGGGCAAGGCAATGATTTTCTGCCGGGATTCATATTGACCCTTTGGGTGAAAACCGTTACTTAACCCTTGAACGCAAATGATGATGAGAACAGGGGAAATAATGAAAATACTGTTTCTGGAGCCGTTTTTCGGGGGATCTCACCAGGATTTTGCCATGGGATTTGTCGCGCATTCCCGCCATGAAGTCACGTTGCTGACCCTGCCTCCGCGGTTCTGGCGATGGCGAATGCGCACCGCATCCCTGAATTTTCAGCAGAAAATCAAACAGTTGCGCACGTATGACCGGGTGTTTGCCACAGACATGATGGATATGGCCCAGTTCAAGGCCCTGGCCGGATCTGATTGTCCGCCGACCGTATTGTATTTTCATGAAAATCAGCTGTCATATCCGTTGTCTTCCCGGGCAAAACAGCGAAAACCGGATGTGGATGCCGGGCTGATCAATTTGAATTCCGCCCTGGCGGTGGATCAGGTCTGGTTCAACTCAAATTTTCATCTGGCCGTATTTGAAAAGGAACTTCGACGACTGATCAAACAGATTCCCGCACCCCGGCCCAAAGGAATCGTCGACAAAATTATGGAAAAATCCCGGGTGGTGTATCCAGGGTGCCGGTTTCCGTTGACAACAAACCCGGTGCGGCCCGCCGCCCAGGCCCTCCCATTGATTGTCTGGAATCATCGGTGGGAATATGACAAGCAGCCGGAACTGTTTTTCAAGGTGCTTGTGCGGCTCAAAAAAAGCGGGGTCCGGTTTTCTCTGGCCGTGCTGGGTGAACAATATGACCGGTATCCGGATGTGTTTGATCAGGCCAGGCAGTTGCTGGACAAAGAAATCGTTGCGTTCGGGTTTGAACCGTCCCGAAAGGCGTATGAATCCTGGCTGGCACAAGGACGGGTGGTGGTGTCCACAGCGATTCAGGAAAATTTCGGTATTTCCGTGGTGGAGGCGGTCCGGTTCGGGTGTTTTCCATTGCTGCCCCGCCGGCTTTCTTATCCGGAACTCATGCCGGAAACCTGTCACGATGCTGTTTTTTTTCATACGGAACATCAGCTTTTTGAAAAACTGACCCGGCATTTACAGCCGGCTAATGCCTGCGTGGCGGATCGCAACGAATTGGCAGCACATATGCAGCAATTTTCCTGGGAATCCCGGGCGCCTGTTTACGACCATCTTCTGGAAACCCTGGCCGCCCGCTGATATTTTTTTGATCATTTGACCATTATTTTT
>JAABTO010000309.1 GCA_011389835.1 Desulfotignum sp.
TGGTTGCAGACGGCCACCTCGAAAATGCCGGGTTCCGGGAACCGGGGCATCACCCGCAGCATGGCTTTGGAGGGATTGATGATTTTCATGTTCTGCAATGAACACACCAGTTCGCAGGCCCGGCACCCGGAACAGGTTTCATGGTTGAATGTCAGTGTCATTTTCGTTCTCCTTGGCTGTTGAATAATCGACCCTTTTGTGCGTATTAAACCCTTAGCATGTTTTGTGTGCAAATGTATAACGCATTGTTTTCATGGACTGTTATGAGCAGAATTCATCGCGCCATGAGTTCGTAAACAAAAAAAGCAGCAGAATCAGATCATGCCCTTTTTCCGGTAGCTGCGCATCAGGCCCCAGTCCAACATAAAAAACAGGAGAATGGGCAGCAGCAGAAATATCAGGGTGAGGACTGCGGCCAGGGATCGGTTGGAAGAGGCCAGCAGCGGCATTAGAAATCCGGTAAAGGAAGGCACATTGCCCCCGCCCATGAGAAACACCAGAAAATATTCGGAAAACGCCACCAGGAATACGACACTGCCGCCGGCGATCATGGCCGGCACCAGCAACGGCAGCTCCACCTGCCGGAAGATGGCGATATTTCCGGCCCCCAGATTTCTGGCACATACCCGGTATCCTTCTCCCATGGTCTGAAACCCCGCCACCAGGGCCCGGAACATATATGGATAGCTGAACAAGGCCAGGATCAGCACCACCCCGGCTGCGGTGTCGGCCAGAGACAGTTTGATGAACACCATATGCAGGCCCATGGCAAAGGTCATGGGCGGCACCAGGGCCGGGGTGAGCACCAGGGCTTCCAGCAGCCGTTTTCCAGGAAACCGTTGCCTGGCAAAGGCGGCGGCCGGGGTCAGGCACATGCACAAGGTAACGAATACCGTGGCCAGAGAATACAAAAATGAAGAGACCAGAGAAGAAACAATCTGTTCCCGGTGGGTGATCAGAAACTCAATGCCGGCAAAAGAAAACTGTTCCGGCCACAGATCCGGAAACCGCCATCCCGGGGCCAGACCCACCAGCACCAGGATGCCTGCAGGCAGGGCGAACAGGCTGAAAAGCAGCACCAGAAAAAGGATATGGGCGGCCGGATGGGAGGGTTTCACAGCTTTCTGACCCCGTTTTCCAGTCGGGTGACGGTCTTGGAATAGGCGATGATGAACAGCACGGCAAAGCCGAACATCAGTGTCAGGATGGCCATGGCTTCCGGCCGCCGGGCCAGGTCATGCTTGAAATACAGGTCAAACACATGGAGGCTGAGCATGCCGGGCCGGCTTTCGCTCAGGATGTAAGGAATGTCGAAAGCCCCGAAACTGTATAGAAAAAGAATGATGAAACTGGTGTGCAGGGCCGGGGCCAGCCGGGGCATCACAATGGAAAAAAAGATGCGCGATCTCGATGCCCCCAGCATGGCTGCGGTCTGGATCTGCCGGACATCGAACCGCACCAGCAGGGCCAGGATCAAAAGCATGGCAAACGGCGTGCCCTTGAGGGTATAAGCCAGGATCATGCCCACCCCCCAGCCGGAGAAGAGGACATTGGGAAATTCCTGCATGGACTGGATCAGGCCCAGGGCGTGTGCCAGGGATGCCAGAATCCCGGACTGGCTCCAGAAAACCAGGACCACGAATGCCACGGCGATGTGGGGCAGTATCAGCGGGATTTTGTATACCAGGGCCGCCCCTGCCATCATTTTCGGCAGCTGCCAGACCCGGTAGGCCAGAAACGTGGCGGCGGTCACGGACCCGGCCGCCGATGCCAGGGCCACGCCGAAAGAAAACCCGGCTGAAGCGAAAAACGAGGGGTCGGACAGGATCACGGTATACGCATCCACCAGGCCACCGGTATGGGGCAGCGGGGTGAACAGCCCCAGCGACTGGCACACTGTCAGAAACACCCCCCCGCAGAACAGCACCACAAACGGCAGCATCAGGGGGCTGAGCTTCAGAATCAGAATGGCGGTCCGGTTACTGGTCCAGGACATGGGTTTTCCAATCCTGTTCCAGGGCTTCCAGAAAAGGGGCCGGGATTTCCGGTACGGCGGTTTTTGCCAGCTGCTCCGGTGTCAGGGTGGCGGGCCCCAGGTCCACGGCCTCGAATCGCTGCCGGTCCGACAGCGTCAGTCGTTTCATGTCCAGGACGGGGAAATCCCCCCAGTTTTCCGGTTGGAATTTAGAGATCTGGGCATCCACGGACACCAGAAAATCCGCCAGCACCATGGCGCCTGCCTTGTTGGGGGCATTGAAAGGGATGGCCGTGAAATGGGTGTTGAAAATTGAGCCGTCTTTCAAAGCAAAGGTTCTGACCGTGTCCGGATAACTGCCTTCGATGATCATGTTCTGGGCATGGGGCGGATGATAGGACATGCCCAAAGCCACCTCTCCTCTGGCAAACAGGGTATCCAGAAACGCGCTGTCTCTGGGATAGGTACGGCCTTTCTGCCATAAAAACGGCTTGATCTGGTTGAGCCACTGCCATAGCCGGGGCGCATTTTTCTCATACAGGTCCGAATCCCACCCGGCCATGTAAGGGGCGTGCCCGCCGGACACAGCATAGAGAATATGGCGGACAAAGGCGGACCCTGTGAAATCCGGGGGCTGGGGATAGGTGAACTGTCCGGGATGGGCCATGATCCATTCTTTGAGGGCTGCCACCGTGTCCGGCGGGGTGTCCGTCCGGGCGGTATCGTACTCGAACACGAACTGGGCCCGGCCAAAAGGGGCTTCATATCCCTCTACAAGAAATCCGAAATCATGGGTGATACTGCCCGGATCGACATACTGCCGCACATTGGGCAGGCGGCCGGCAAACGGGCCGAACAGCAGGCCGGCCTGTTTCGCGTTTTTGAAGTTTTCCCCGTTGATCCACAACAGATCAATGGTACCGGTTTTCTTTTCCGCGGCTTTTTCGTTGAGCAGCTTGTTGACAAACACCCCGGCATCCATGGGCACCCGCTTCAGGTCGATGTCATACCGCTGTTTCATCTCTTTGGCCACAAAGGTGTCCACCCATGCATTGACATGGGCCCATCCCCCGTACATGTACCAGTTCACCCGGGTGCCCCGGGCCTGTTCCCGGATCTGTTCGAACGGGGTGTCCGGCAGGGGGTCGCCCGATGCCCGGGCCGGCTGGGCAAACGGGTTGAAGAACAGCATCAGCAGGATCAACAGCAAGCAGGTAAGGTTCGATCGCAGGGTCATAATTTCTCCTTTCAGATTAAACATATACCCGGTCCGTCGGAAGACCGGGTCAAAACTTACACCCTAAAACGGCCGGTAGTGAAGCGTCACCCGCTGGTCTTTGTCAAACCGGTCGTTCTGGCTGTATATGGTGTAGATGTGTGGACCGCCCGTGACTTCATACACGGTATAGTGGCCGGCAAAGGTTTTGTCCGTGATGCAGCCGAACCCGTCCGGGTCTGCCGTGATGACCAGATTTTCCGGCCGGGCCGGCAGGGACCTGCCGTTGAGCAGACCGGTAACGGTCTCATCCACCCGGAACAGTGGAAACAGGGCCGGCGGAAT
>JAABTO010000310.1 GCA_011389835.1 Desulfotignum sp.
TGCCACTGGTGAGAATTTTTCCAAACACCCCTTCTTTTGGCATGATACAGTCGCCGGTTCGGTAAAAGATGGCGCATTTTTTATGGCATTGTTTGCCGATCTGGGTGATCTCCACCAGGGCGGTGTCTCCCAGCCGGACCTGTTGTCCGATTTTCTGGGATTTCCAGTCAATGCCGGTGGTGGCGATATTCTCGGCAAAATCCCCGAAATTCAGGACAAAGTCCGGGGTGCTCACGGCATCGATGCTTTCGGATGCCAGAAAACTGATCTGCCGGTGCCAGTCGCCGGCATGGGCATCTCCCTGGATGCCATGGTTTTCCAAAAGTTCTGCCTGGCCCACACATTTTTTGGTGGTGCCCTTTTTTTTGCTGACGGCAATGGAGACTATTTTCACGCGCGTGCCTCTTTTTTTCAGATGGGTTAACATAAGGGAAGATTATATCACATTGTGGCAGTAAAATTCAATACCTGTGTGGTGTCCGGGGCACATCTTTTATCACTCTGTTTTTTTCAGGGGGTTGTTTCGGAGAACAGGCGTGACCGTCTCCGGCACAGACGTCGGGTCATGGTCGGGCGGGTCCGGTTTTTTTGGTGTGCCGCTGTACCGGTCCACACAGGCATCAATGGCTTCAACCAGGCCTGCCGGCACGCGGTGGGGGGTGAACGCCTGCTGAATACCGGCCTCCAGGCAGGCATCTATGGAAAAGAGCTGCCGGCATGCCGGACAGGCACGCAGATGGGCCATCACTTCCGGATTTTCCAGCTCTCCCTGGCCGGCATGGGTTTTCATCCACTGAAGAAACTGCTCGCAGTTCATGGGTCAGATCGGTTCCGTTTCAAGGTTGATCTCAAAGAGATGCTGGTGTTTTTGCACGTGTTTGAGCAATATGGTCTTCAACCGCTCTTTTGCCCGGTTCAGCCGGGACATGACCGTGCCCATAGGGATATCAAGGGCGGCCGCAATCTCTTTGTACGGCAGATCCTCCATGTAATACAGGGTCAGGATCTCTTTGTATTTGGCCGGAAGTGAATCAACCGCCTGGTTTACGAGCCGGGTGTCTGCGGCCAGGGCCAGCCGGTCATCCATGTCCATGGTTTCCACACAGGATTTGAGATACGCGATGTAATCGGTTTTCCGTTGTTCCTGCGTTTCGGTGTCAGTCCGGCATGTTTTCAGAAAGTTGTTGCGCAGAATTTTTAGAAGCCAGTATTTGATCCGGTCCGGATCCCTGAGTTGAGAAAAATTTTTAAGGGCCATCAGATAGGTTTCCTGAACAAGGTCATGGGCATCAAACACATTGCCGGTGTATTTGAGAGCCACGTTATACAAAAGCGACATATGGGGATATGTCAACGTTTTGAACCGGTGGTTGCACGCATTTGTTTCAGATCTCATGTCATCATCATCCTACCCCGCCTCCATGATCATTAACATAATCAGATGATGACGCAAATCAATCCTTTTTCATAATAAAAGACAAAGATCATCCCGGTTTTATTCCCGGTTTTTCTTTGGATGGTTCCAGATGAACCATCACATCGATGATTTTGGGATACCGGACCATCAGGGTTTGCTTGACGGTTTCGGCAATGTCATGGCCCTGGCGCACGGACATCCGGCCATCCACCTCCAGGTGAAGATCCAGGTAAAAGGCGCCGCCGATTTTTCTGGACCGGATCCGGTGTGCGCCCTGGACATGGGCAATGCCCTGGATCAGGGTCTGGATGTTTGCCCGGTCTTTCCGGGACATGCCCTTGTCGGTCAATTCGGCCAGGCTGTCGCCCAGAATATCGATCCCTACCTTGATAATGAAAACCGATACCAGGATGGCTGCCACCGGATCCAGAAACGCCAGCTTCGGGGAGATGAGTCCGGCGGTCACCGCCACCAGCACCGGAATGGAGGACAGGGCATCGGTACGGTGATGCCAGGCATTGGCTTTTAACGACGAGGACCGGTTTGCCACGCCGGCGGCAAATGTGATGCGGTACAGAATTTCCTTGACCACCAGGGACAGAAGGGGCGCCGCCAGAACGACAGCACTCAGCTGGGGATGTGACGGCTGCATCAGGCAGACAACGGCGTTGTATCCGATGCCCGCAGCCACCCCTAAAAGGATCATACCCATGACAATGGTGACAAAGGATTCGATTTTCTGATGGCCAAAGGGGTGGCAATCGTCCGGCGGCGCGGTCCAGTACCGGACCCCGAACAGGATCACCAGATCGGATGCGGTATCGGAAAAACTGTGCAAAGCATCCGCCACCACGGCCTGGCTGTTGCCGATCCATCCGATGACCAGTTTGATCACGGCCAGGGCCACATTGGCCAACAGCCCGATCCAGGTGATTTTTTCGATATTTTTTCTGGTTTTCATATCAGCGTGCATCACTCAAATCCAGTAGTGACGGGTTCTGTTGGATCATTTCGATAAATTTGAGGTTGGCCTTTGGAAAGGCAAACCGGCGGATGCCGGACGGATCGATCCACTGGAAATCCATTGGACCGTCCAGCACCACATCCCCGGAGACATGATCACAGAAAAACACATCCATTTCAATTTTAAAATGCGTATAGGCATGCCTGATCCGGGTCAGAAAACCGGAAATCCGGACCGTGAGCCCGGTCTCTTCCTTGATTTCCCGGATACAGGCGGCCTGAGCGGTTTCATTGTTTTTTACCTTGCCGCCGGGAAATTCCCACAATCCGCCCAAAAGGCCCTCGGGTTTTCTTTGGGTGATCAGCAGTTTATTGTTTTTTATGACAATGCCGGTGCTGATGTGGTAGCAGGGCGTTTTTTTCCGTGTTATTTTCACTGGAAATTCGCTGACCCGGGAGTCATTCCGGGCACGGCAGAGACCGGTCAGGGGACAGGATGCGCAATCCGGGGACGCCGGGGTGCAGACCAACGCCCCCAGTTCCATGACCGCCTGGTTGAATCCGCCGGGATCTTTTTGGTCCAGAAGGGCCTGGGCCAGCGGTTTGAACTTGCCATGGGCCGAGGAATGGTTCACAGGCATGTCCAGGCAGAACAGCCGGGACAGGACCCGCTTGACATTGCCGTCCACCACGGCATGGGGTTTTCCAAATGCGATGCTCATCACCGCGGATGCAATGTAATCCCCCACCCCGGGCAGGGCCTTGAAATCGGCAAACCGGTCCGGAATCCGTCCATTGGAGGTGGACACCACCTGCCGGGCCGCCTTGTGCAGGTTTCTGGCCCGGGCATAATATCCCAGTCCTTCCCAGCGTTTGAGTACCGCATCCAGATCGGCTTCTGCCAGATCCCTGATGGCGGGAAACGCGGCCAGAAATTTGTGAAAATAGGGAACCACGGTGTTGACCTGGGTCTGCTGAAGCATGACCTCCGATACCCAGATATGGTAAGGGTCCGTGCTGTCCCGCCAGGGCAGACGTCTTTGATGGATCTGGTACCAGCGCATCAGAACCGGCTGGATCTGTTTCTGTTGTGCCGGAGTTACGCGGATTTCCATTTTTTCCAGGACCGGATCAGGTG
>JAABTO010000311.1 GCA_011389835.1 Desulfotignum sp.
GGAAAACGGGATGTCAATCTCTTCAACTCGCCATGCAGCATAAGAAAGGGCTTCGTCAATATCTTCCGGGTCAAGATATGGATAAAGATTCAAGATCTTATCCCTGCTGTGGCCTGAGGCTATCAACCCCACAATAGTGCCGACAGTTATCCGCATTCCTCGTATACAGGGCTTGCCGCCCATCACCCTGGAATCGAAAGTGATTCTGTTAAGTGTTGACATGCCAGCCTCCTGAAAATATGTTGACCTACTTCATAACAATACATAAATATATTGTGGGCAGCAAGGCATCATCCAAAACGGTTCCGTTCATCTGCTGCAAAGCGGAGCCTCCGGCACCAGACGTCCCTGTCTCCTCACCCCAGCTTCTTCACCTCCTGATGCCGGAAACACGACATCAGGTGATCATTCACCATGCCCGTGGCCTGCATATGGGCATAGATGATGGTGGAGCCCACAAACTTGAACCCCCGCTGTTTCAGGTCTCTGGCAAACGCATCCGATTCTTTGGAGGTGGCCGGCACCTGGTCCACTGACGTATAGGTGTTGACCCTGGGCCGGCCGTCCACAAACTGCCAGGCATACTGGTCAAAGGATCCGAACTTGGTCTGGATGTCCAGGAACACCCGGGCGTTACTCACGGCGGATGCCACCTTGAGCTTGTTGCGGATGATGGCCGGATTCTGGAGCAGTTCAGCGATCTGTTCCGGCGTGAACCGGGCCACCTGTGCCGGATCGAAATCGGCAAACGCCTGGCGGTATCCTTCCCTCCGCTTGAGAATGGTCAGCCAGGACAGCCCGGCCTGGGCCCCTTCCAGGATCAGGAATTCAAAGATCCTGTTGTCATCATGCACGGGCACGCCCCATTCCGTGTCATGGTACTCCATATATACGGGGTCTTTCAAACACCAGTCGCATCTGTGCATGGGTCTCTCCTTTTTTTCGGTTACGCCCGGGCCAGGACCAGGACATCCACCTGTTCGGCCCCTGCTTCCGCAAGAGTTTTGGCTGCTTCGCCGCAGGTGGCGCCCGTGGTGAACACATCATCCACCAACAGGACATTGGTCCCCTGAATCCGGGTGTCGTCCGGGACCTGAAACGCGTTTTTCAAATTGGTTTTCCGGGAAGCATTGTCCAGCCCTGTCTGGGAAGCGGTATGCCGGACCCGCTTCAACAGGGTGGGATTGACCTGCCATCCGGGACGGGTTCCATATTCTGCAACATACCGGTCCGCCAGCCGCCGCACCAGAAGCGCCGACTGGTTGAATCCCCGTTGCCGCAGTTTTTTCGGGTGCAGGGGCACCGGCACAATCCAGTGGATCTCTGTGCCGCTGAAATAGCGGTCAAAGGCATGGAACATCAAGGTATCGAAAACCCTCGTCAACGAAAGCCTGGCGTGGTATTTGAACAGGGCCAGGATATCGGGCACCAGTCCCTGGTACACCAGAGCCGCCCGGACCTGGTGAATGGCTGAAGGATCGGTGAGGCAGATTTCGCAAAGATGATTTTCTCCAGTGTCAAACCTTTGCCCGCACTTCTGACAGAAAGGCGGGCAAAATGTTGGAATGCCTTTGGTCCGGCAGGCGGCACAGAAAAACCGGAGATCAGATGGATCGGTTTCACCGGCCCGGGGCAGCAGCGCCCGGCAGCTGAGGCACTGGTCCGGAAACACCAGTGCCTCGATGGTTTGTGCGGTGGTTTTCAGGCATTCACGAACAGGCTGTCTGCCACGATCTGTGAAAATCTGGAACATGATACCGCCTTTGTCCCCGGGATCTGGCCGGCCAGATCCGGTGTGAGATATTCTCCTGCCAGGGCCCGGCCCACGGCCCGGCGCACGGCGTCTCCGGCTGCCTGCCACCCGAAATGGTCCAGCATCATGGCCCCGGACAGAATCAGGGAACAGGGATTGGCCATGTCTTTGCCGGCAATGTCCGGGGCCGTGCCGTGGGTGGCCTCGAACACGGCGCAGGCCTCCCCGATATTGGCGCCGGGCGCCATGCCCAGCCCGCCGACCTGGGCGGCCAGGGCATCGGAAATATAATCCCCGTTCAAATTGGGACAGGCTATGATATCATACTGTTCCGGCTTGAGCAACACATCGGCAAACACCATGTCCGCGATCCGGTCCCGGATCACCACATGGCCGTCGGGGACAATGCCTTCATACGTGGCATACAGATCCTGTTCGGTGATCATCCGGTCACCAAAGCATTCGAATGCGGCCTCGTATCCCCATTTGCGGAATCCGCCTTCCGTGAATTTCATGATATTGCCCTTGTGCATCAGGGTCACGCTTTTGCGGTGGTTTTCAATGGCGTATTCACACGCTTTTTTCACCAGGCGCCGGGTGTTTTCCGGGGACATGGGCTTGAGCCCCAGAGCGCTGGATTCAGGCAGATCACAGTTGAGATGGGTTTTGAGCATCCCCATCAGCTGCCGGCATTCCGGGGACCGGCTGTCCCATTCCATGCCGGCATACACGTCTTCGGTGTTTTCCCGGAACACCACCATGTCCACTTTTTCCGGATGCTTCATGGGGCTGGGCACCGGGGGATAATATTTGACCGGCCGGATACAGGCATACAGATCCAGGTCTTTGCGCAACCGGACGTTCAGGCTCCGGATGCCTTTTCCCACCGGCGTTGCCAGAGGTCCTTTGATGGCGACTTTCAGGTCCCGGATGGTGTCGAGCGTCTGGTCCGGCAGCCAGTGCCCGGTCTGGTTGAAACTGGATTCCCCGGCCGGCACCGGGACCCAGTCGATTTTTTTGTCATCGCCGTACACGGTGTTCACGGCCGCATCCAGCACAGCCTGAGCTGCGGGCCAGATATCTTCACCAATGCCGTCTCCCTGGATACACGCCACTGACGGGTGATCCGGCACCTGCCATGTGCCGCAGGAAGTAATTGAAATCGATTCCTTCATATGGATAGTCTGCTTTCCTTGTTGGGTTGATGGATAATTTTTTGACGCAGCGCCTCATACATGGCCATGGCACCGGCCACCGAGGCGTTCAGCGAGGTAACCGGGCTTTCAATGGGAATGGATACCACAAAATCGCACACTTTAAGGACCCCGGGACGGATGCCCTTGTGTTCCCCACCCACCACCAGGACCAGGTTGCCGGTGAGGTCCGCCTGGTGCAGCAGGGTGTCGCCGCCGGCATCCAGACCCGCCACCCAGGCGTGATGGGTTTTCAGGGTCCGGATCGTGGCTGCGGTGTTGGTGACCACGAAAATGGATGCATGCTCCATGGCCCCGGCCGATGCCCGGGAGACACTTGGGCCCGGCAGGGCGGATCGGTCCTTGGGAATCACGATGTAATCCACCCCGGTGCACACGGCGGTCCGGATCAGGGCCCCCAGGTTCTGGGGGTCTTCGATCTGGTCCAGTACCAATGCCTGAAACGGGGTCTGCCGCTGTTGGATTCTTGAGATGAGGTCTGGTTCCCGATATGCCGGAAACGGGGTGGCCAGGGCTGCAATGCCCTGGTGGACTCCGCCTTTGGCAAAC
>JAABTO010000312.1 GCA_011389835.1 Desulfotignum sp.
CATGATTTCAGAAAGCTGATACCGCACAGACAATACACTGAAGAATGGCTTTATGGCCTTCTTTTTTCAAAAAACAAAAAGGAAAGAATTATGACAACCAACGTAGCAATCAATGGCCTTGGCAGAATAGGAAGAGCAATCCTTAAAATAATACTGGAAACCCCGGAGCTTGAACTTGTGGCATTGAACGATCTGCTGCCTGTGGATAATCTTGCCTATTTGTTGAGATATGATTCCGTATACGGCCGGTATGAAAAAAAGGTAGAGGCCAATAAAGACGAGCTGCAGATAAATGGAAAAAAATACCGTATGTTCAATGAAAAGGATCCGGCGGCACTTCCATGGGAAGCGCTTGATATTGATATTGTTTTTGAATGCACCGGTGTTTTTCGAAAAAAACAAGACCTGGAAAAGCATCTGAAAGCCGGTGCAAAACGGGTTTTTCTGTCAGCGCCCGAAAAAACCGGGGAAGTGGAAATGGTGGTGCACGGGGTGAACCAGTTGGAGGGATCTCCCCGGATGGTCTCCTGTGCAAGCTGCACCACCAACTGCATCAGCCCGGTGGTTGAAATTCTGGGAAGAAGAGTTGGCATAAAAAAGGCCATGATGACCACGATTCACGCGTATACATCAAGCCAGTCCCTCATGGACGCGCCCAGAAACAAATGGCGGCGGGGAAGGGCGGCAGCCGTCAATTTTGTACCGACATCCACGGGCGCGGCCCAGGCCACCACAAAAGTGCTGCCGCAATACAGCGGAAAATTTGACGGTGTCGCGGTTCGCGGTCCGGTGCCGGCGGGTTCCTTAACTGATCTGGTCTTTGTGACGGAGCGGGATGTGACAGTAGAAGAGGTCAATGGAATTTTTCAGGAAGAATCTCAAACCGAACGTTACCGGGGAATTCTGGGCGTGGCCCGGGATCCCATTGTTTCTTCGGACATCATCAAAGACCCCCGGGCTTCCATTGTTGATCCGAGCATGACCCAGGTGGTGGACGGCGATCTGCTCAAGGTGATGAGCTGGTATGACAACGAATGGGGATATGCATGCCAGATGGTCAGAGAAGCTGTGAAAACAATGCATTGAAACGGATTGTGAAACGGGTCGAAAAACAAAAAAGCTTTTATTGGAGGGGAAGCATGAAAAACAAATTTTTCACATTTTTTATATCGGTGATTCCGGTGGTTTTGATAACTTTTTTCTCTGGATGCACCCATAAGCCGGTGGACCGGTCTATGGGTGGATGGGGCCATATGATGGGATATGGCGGCTATGGAGGAATTTTTATGTGGATTTTGTTGATCATTATTGTAGCGGTCATTCTCTACTTTGTTATTAACCGCGGCAAAACAACCGGAACTTCGACAGGTTCGGAAAAAGAAAGCCCGTCGGAAATTTTAAAGAAACGGTACGCCAAAGGTGAAATAACAAAAGAAGAATTTGACAAGCAAAAAAAAGATATCGAAAGCTGAGTTCAGTTCCAGGTGCCGGCAGGAGTTTGGAGATCGCGGCTGGGCCTGCCCGGGCGGTGGCCGACCAGGCTTTTAAGGTGAAATACACATGAAATAACCGGTTAGGACTGCGCTAAAATAAAACGACAAAACAAGGAGAAGGCAAATGAGGTATGCAAAAATAAGCAGCGCAATATGTGTGTGGGTTTTAATGGTCATGTTTGTCACAATGCCGGCGGGTTTTGCCAAATCCCACGAGGACAACACCACGGTCAAATCGGTTCAACAGGAAGCACAGGATCTGATCGAAGCCCTCAAAGGTTATACGGCTGATCAGCGGGATGCGGCGATTCAGCGGTCCAAAAGAGCTTTGGATATCCTGGACACGCGCATTGATGAACTGGAAACAAAAATTGCAGACGACTGGGATCAAATGAGCAGTGCGGCCCGTGAAAAAACCCGGGAAAGCCTCAAAACACTGCGAAAAAAACGTAATGATGTGGCTGAGAAATACGGCAGTCTGAAAGCCAGTTCCACCAGTGCATGGGAAGAAATGAAACAAGGGTTTTCAGATGCCTATGAAGATCTCAGCGATGCATGGGCAAAGTCTGTAAATGAATTTGATAAAAACAATTCAGATAAATAAAACCAATAAATGAATAATAAAGACACCGAATACCCGGCTTTGGATGGCAAATCACCCTGGATGCTCGAAGCGAAGGAGGCGGTTGAACAGCTTGCCTCACATTCTGATGACGGGCTGAAACCGAAACAGGCCCGCAGCCGGTTGGAAAAATATGGCCCCAACCGGATTGAAGCGGCCAAACAGCGTTCTGCATGGCAGATATTTACTGCCCAGATCAAGAATCTCATTGTACTGCTCCTGGCTGCCGCTGCAGGCGTATCTTTCATCCTCGGGCAGTTCCTGGAAGGGATCGCCATTCTGGTGGCGTTGATCGTCAATGTGTTCATCGGGTTCGGCACCGAACTGCGTGCTATGCGGTCCATGGAAGCCTTGCAGCAGATGACCCGGAGGCATGCCAAGGTGCTGCGCCAGTCAGAGATCCAAAAAATCGATGCCGCCAAACTGGTTCCCGGTGACATTGTGGTTCTGGAAGGCGGAGATGTGATCCCGGCTGATCTCAGGCTGATCGAGGCCAACCGGATCAAAGCCGATGAATCCGCCTTGACCGGAGAGTCTGTGCCGGTGGACAAGGATGTGGCGGCCCTGGGCGAAGATACCTCCCTTGCCGAGCGAAACAACATGCTTTTCAACGGCACCGCCCTGACCCAGGGATCAGGAAAAGGCGTGGTGGTGGCCACGGGCATGTCCACCCAGCTGGGGCATATTTCCCGGCTGGCCGAGGGTGCCCAGGAAGAGGTCCTGACACCGCTGGAAAAGCGGCTGAACAGCCTGGGGCAGAAACTGATCTGGGTCACCCTGGGTATTGCCGTATTGATAGGGGTGACAGGCGTGATGGCCGGCAAAGATCTGGTGGTGATCTTCAAAACATCTGTCGCACTGGCAGTTGCCGCCATTCCAGAGGGGTTGCCCATCGTGGCCACCATTGCACTGGCCAGGGGGATGTGGCGGATGGCCAAAAAAAATGCGCTGGTCAACCGGCTTTCTGCGGTGGAAACCTTGGGTTCAACCAGCATTATCTGCGCGGACAAGACCGGTACCCTGACGGAAAACAAAATGACGGTATCAACCCTGGTTCTGGTGGATTCACAAGAGGTGATGCACGTCAGATGGGATGCGGACAAAGACCCGCCGTTTTCTGTTGAAGAAAAGGATGCAAAAAACGATGATTCCCTGAAAACCCATATGACAGATATAATGACCATCGGCATGCTGTGCAGCAATGCCCAGCTGTCAGAAAGCGGGGAAGATGTGGGTGATCCCATGGAACTCGCCCTGCTTCAAGCCGGGCAAACGCTTGGGCTGCAGCGGGATGACCTGTTGCAATCCTATCCTGAACAAAAAGAAGAGGCCTTCAGTCCCGAGACAAAAATGATGGCCACCTGGCATACCCGAAAGCAGGACAAGATGGTGGCGGTAAAAGGCGCGCCTGAAGCCGTACTTGATGTATCCAGCCAGGTTCTGACAACAGATGGGCAAACCCGGAAAATGGATGAAACAGTGTATGAAAAACTGATACAGGCAAATGAAACCCTGGCGAAAGAAGAGCACAAGCT
>JAABTO010000313.1 GCA_011389835.1 Desulfotignum sp.
CCCAGATCCTGTTCGAATCCGACATTGACCAGCTGGCGAAGGACGCCGGCATCACCGTGCTCACCGGCATGGGATCGGATCCCGGCACCAACAACGTGCTGGTGAAATGGTATGCCGACCGCCTGGAAACGGTGGAAGATATTTACCTGTACTGGGTGGTGAGCATTGCCGAACTGACCGGGGCTGCCTGGGACCACTCCCTGCACATGACCCTGGGCAAAATTCCCCAGTACATCAATGGTGAGCTCGTGCATGTAGAAGGCGGAACAGACGTGGTGGCGGAACAGTTTCTGGCGCCTTTAGGGGTGTGCCATGTCCGGTATGTGGGCCATCCCCAGCCGTTGACCCTGCCCCGGTACATCAAAGGAGTCAAAAACGTGATCATCAAAGGCGCTCTGATCCCGCTGTGGGTGGACGAACTCATTGCCGAGCAGAAAGCCACGGGCCTGTTGAGTAACGAACCCCTGGATCTCAAAGGGGTGCAGGTCACCCCCTATGACCTGACACTCAAGCTGTGGGAGAAGATTCCCGAAGGCCGGGACAACGGCCCCCAGTCCTCGGGCCTGAAAGTGATCGTCAAGGGCCGGCGGGAAGATAAAAAAATCACATATACTGCAGATATGGTGGGCCGGATGGCGCCCGGCACAGGCCTGCCCGCCGCCATCGCGGCTTTGATGATGGATGACGGCCATGTCACAGTCAAGGGTGTGGTGGCACCGGAAGGCTGCATTGATCCGGATATTTTCCTGAAGATCTTTCTGGGCCGGGGGGCGAAGATCCACCAGAGCGAGAAGATCGAATCCATGTTTGCGCCGGACAAATAAGGCTGCCCACTTTCACAAAAAATTGAGATGATCACAGGAGCGATGCCATGAAGGAAACACCTAGATTGAATATCAGCAAAAGCCTTGAACTGTTCGACCAGG
>JAABTO010000314.1 GCA_011389835.1 Desulfotignum sp.
TTTTCGAAGATTTTACTGGGCCGGGGGGCGAAGATCCACCAGAGAGAGAAGATCGAATCCATGTTTGAACCGGACAGGTAAGGCGTTCACCTTTTAGAAAAAGACATGATCACAGGAGCGATGATATGATAGAAACACACAGATTGAATATCAGTAAAAGCCTTGAACTGTTCGACCAGGCCTGCACCCTGGTGCCGGGGGGGGTGCTGGGGGCCAGAAAGCCCACGGATTTCATCAACGGTGAATATCCTATTTTTCTGGAATCGGGCAAAGGGTGCCGCCTCACCGATGTGGACGGCAATGAGTTTGTGGATTTTCTGTGCGGATACGGCCCCATCATCTTAGGGTACCGGGAGGAGGAGGTGGACCGGGCCGTGTATGATCAGGTCAGCGGCAAGGGATTCTGCTTCACCCTGACCCAGCCGTTTCAGAACCGGCTGGCAGACAAGATTCATGAGCTGGTGCCCTCCGCAGAGATGAGTGTTTTTCTGAAAACCGGGTCAGATGCCACCACCGCCAGTATCCGAATCGCCCGGGCCCACACCGGCAAACTCAAGGTGATGCGGTGCGGATATCACGGCTGGCATGACTGGTGCGTGGAGATGAAAGGCGGGGTCCCGGCCAAGTTCTATGAAGATGTGTTCGAGTTTCAGTACAACCGCCTGGACCAGCTGGAACAGCTCATGGCCGAGCACGGATCTGACACCGCTGCCATCATCATGACCCCGTTTGGTCATCCCAACCACCAGGAGATGCAGGTCCCGGCCCCGGGATTTCTGGAAGGCGCCAAAGAGATCGCCCACAGATACGGCGCGGTCCTGATTTATGACGAGATCCGCACCGGGTTCCGGGTGTCCATGGGCGGCGCCCAGAAATACTACGGGGTGACTCCGGACATCAGCGTGCTGGGCAAGGCCATTGCCAACGGGTACCCCATCTCCGTGGTCACGGGCAAAAAAGAGATCATGATGGCCGCATCCCACAAGCTGTTCATCTCCTCCACGTTTTTTCCCAACAGCGATGCGTTTGTGGCCGCCCTTAAAACCATTGAGATCCTGGAGCGGGACCGAGTCCTGGAAGATATCTGGCAGAAGGGAGAGGCGTTTATGGCCAAAATCCAGAAGGCCATTGACACCCATGATGTGGGGGCCCGTCTCACCGGCATTCCGCCAATGTTCTACATCACTTTTGATAAGGATTCAGACGGCACCTACAAGGCCAAGCGCACGGATTTTTACACCCAGCTCATTCGCAAAGGGTTTTTCTTCACCCCGTTCCACCACGCATACATTTCATTCCGCCACACCCCGGCGGACCTGAGCCGTGCCCTGGATGCCATCGATGAGTCCATGGCGTTTCTCAAGGCCAGGTATCAGTGAAATCTTATGGGTGTAGCATGATGACTGTTTCGGAATGAATGCCGAAAAATGGGGCAGGTAAAAATTTTTTTTTAACGCGGGATGATGTTGCTCAGCGTCACGTTCTTAAAATATAACATACTGAATTTGATTAAAAATCATTCATCAGCTTGTCCTGATAATTGGTTGAACTAGGGAGTTTTACCTATATAGACTAAGGGTTTTTCCCGAATTGACATCCAAGATGGTGTGGCGTAATCAATATGACATGCCTGTGTGGGGCCATCCCGAAAACCCCAACAAAACCCACCAGGCATTGGCCTTATGAAATGCGTCTGGCGGGCATTCATATCCCTCCAAACCCATCTTTTCAAAAACGCGGCCAGACGCAAGCCGGCTTCCGGATTCCCCTTTCCGGAAGCCGGCATCTTTTTAGCCGTCTTTAACATGAAAGAACTGGCCTGCTTGCCGGCATCATTCATGATTGGCTATGCTTGGCGGGGCAGGGCTGTTATTGAACACCGGGAACGATGATTCTTGAATCACCGGATTTTTTTTGTTCCGCTTCCATTTTTTTGAACTGCTCGACCACTTTTTGAGTCTCCGCCTCCATGGCTTTCGGAAACGCATCCATGGCCTGATCCAGTGTGGCACCTTCCAGTTTGGCCTGGATCGGGACCGGACCGTGGGGGGTGCCCAGCTGAGTATTTCCCACATAAAAAGTGTCTCGGGAAGGATCCTCTGACCCGTCCGGATGGATGGGGGTCAGTTTCTGAATGCTGGCAATTTTCAGATCCGTGATGGTTTCTTCCCGAAAAAGGTTTTTCTTGTCTACCTGAAAATCGATGTTGATGGGGCCGCCGCCGTTACCGCTCATGATGTCTCCTGATAAAAATATACGAACATTATAAAAAAACCGGCTGCTTTGTGATGGTTGTGGTATCCGGTTTCATGTTTTTGGGTTATACGTTAATGGTGCACAGAAATCCAGAAGTTATGTTCCGAACCCCGCTTCTTTTTTGCCGGCGGTTTTTTCGACCTGTTGCAATCATTCATATCCGCCTGATGTTAATTTCAGGTGGTTTGAAACAGACCGCCCTTTTTTGTGTGCATGGGCAGGATGGAAGTGAAAAAAACATTATGCCAGTCCGGTTGTCTCATCGATCCCCAGGTGAATGTTCATGCACTGGACTGCGGCACCCGAG
>JAABTO010000315.1 GCA_011389835.1 Desulfotignum sp.
AACGCGGTGAATCCCTGTGTTTCATCCTGGAGTTGCCGGATCCTTTCCAGATGCGCAATTACGTGGTCCATGGTGTCCAGATGCCCGAACATCATGGTGGCCGATGACCGCATGCCGGAAACATGGGCCTGGCGCATCACCTCCAGCCACTCATCCGCGGTGCATTTACCCGGGGACACCTGGGACCGGATATCGTCACACAGAATTTCAGCCCCGCCGCCGGGAATGGAATCCAGTCCCGCCTGTTTCAGACGATGGATCGTGTCTGCCACGGACAGGTTGAATTTTTCGGCCATGAAATGAATTTCCGGCGGAGAAAACCCATGAATATGGATACTGAAACGGTCTTTGATGAACTGGAGCATGTCTTCATAAAACGCCATATCCAGGTCCGGGTACATGACGACCCGAAGCAGAATCTGTGTGCCCCCCAGATCCAGAGTTTCCTGAATTTTCTCGGCCAGATCAGTGCGGGAGATCACATACCCTCCGGCCTGGCCCGGGGCTTTGAAAAACGCGCAGAACCGGCATCCGGACACGCAGATATTGGTGTAATTGATGTTTCTGTCGATCACGTAAGTCACCACCGGATCAGGATGAAAATAAAACCGTTTTGCATTGGCAAGAAGCCCCAGGGTCAACAGATCCGCTTCTTGCATCAGCAGTCCGGCTTCCCGGGTATCGATACGCTGATGGTGCTGAATTTTTTCTATGATATCAGATAACCCGTTCATGTTTCATCTGCCTGTACCGGTTTTGGGATTATAAAATGAATCCCGCTGCACCGGTGTAAAACCGGCTTTGCGGATCATGGCTTCCATCTGTTCCCGGGTCAGTCCTTTGGCGGAACTGGCCCCGGCGGTATGGGTGATGCGTTCTTCAATAATGGTGCCGTCCAGGTCATCTGCCCCGAAACTCAGGGCCACCTGGGAAAGGGGCTCACCGATCATCACCCAGTACGCCTTGATATGATCGAAATTGTCCAGCATCAGCCGGGCCGCTGCCACGGACCTGAGGTCATCCACAGCCGTGGTGGGCGGCAAATCGGACAACCGGGTGTTTTTTGAATGAAACGCCAGCGGCACGAACGCGGAAAACCCATGGGTCTCATCCTGGATTTCTCTCAGGGTGATCAGATGATCCACCCGCTCTTCAATGGTTTCGATATGTCCGTACAGCATGGTGGCATTGGTGGTGATGCCGGCTTTGTGGACGGCTTTGACGATCTCGATCCATCTTGTGTGATCGATTTTTTTGGGAAACAGGGTATCATGAATCCGGGTATTGAGGATCTCGGCCCCGCCGCCGGGCATCATGTCCAGACCGGCCGCCTTGAGCTGCGCAATGGTTTCGTCCACACCCAGCCCCGATATCCGGGACAGATAATCGATCTCCACGCAGGTGAACGCCTTGATGGCGGCATGGGGCCGGATCTGTTTCACGGTTTTCAGCAGATCGATATAATACTCAAACCCCAGGGATTCATTGAGTCCGCCCACGATATGCAGTTCATCCACAGGTTCATCGATCCGGTCCGTCAGCCGCCGGGCGATTTCCGCCATGGACCAGGCATAGGCCCCGGATTCCTGCCGGTCCCTGGCATAGGCACAGAACCGGCAACGGTTCTTGCAGATATTGGTATAGTTCAGATGCTGATTATACACATAATACGCTGTGTTGCCGTGCCGGGCATGCCGGACCGCATTCGCTATCACGCCCACGCCCAGCAGATCCGGACTCTGATAAATACAGATCCCGTCTTCCCTTGAAAGACGGGATCCCTGTTCGACCTTGGCGTAAATTTGCCTGAGCCGTTCATCCATGAATATGGGGTCCATCATTGAGCCTCTTCGCTCTGATTGATTTCATTGATCATGTTTGCAATGCTTGCGGCCAGCTGTTCCACTTTTCCGCTGCCGCGTTCTTTGATTTCCCTCATTTCCCAGGATGATTTTTTCTCAGTAGCCGGCGTTTCAGGGCAGCGGCCTTGTCCGTTGAAAATCGAATCGATTTCCATTGCAAATTGCAAAAACGCTTTTCCGGCAGGGGCATTGATATCTTCAAGAACCACGGGCCGGTGATGACCAATGGAACGGGCCACCGCAGGATCTTCAGGGATAAAGGTTTCAAACACCAGGTCCGCCAGCCAGGTGAGATGCTTGTTTTTCAAAAACACCTGGATATCCTTTGCAGACGCACAACCGTTGAAAATAAATCCTGCGATCCGCAATCGGATGTGATGGGTTTTCCGGATAAATTGGATCAGTTTCATCAGATTCTGACAATCGGTTTCAGATGTGCGGCCCGGCCACAGTGGAACAACGACCCAGTCTCCCGCAGTCAGGGCCAGCATGCTTAAATACCCGAAAGAAGCGGGCGAATCAATGATGATGTAATCATAGTCTGCGGTGAAATGCTGCTGCACCACCTGTTTCAAACGGGTCTGGTGTGACACGTCCCGGGCCAGCGACTGGGCGGCGTAAAACAGATCAAAGCCGGCCGGAACCAGATCCATCCATAAAAGACCGGTCTGTTCAATTACATCCGCAGGTTCAGCTGTGTTTTTCAATATCGAGGACAGATGCCGATCATGGGTCGGACTGGTTTGTCTGATCCATGTCGTGGCATTTTTTCGGGGATCGCAATCCACCACCAGCACTTTTTTTTCATACAATGCCAGCGCGGCCGCAAGGTTGACGGCCATGGTGGTTTTACCGGTGCCGCCGGCCGGTCCTGAAACTGTCAAAATCGTACCCATAGTCTGTCTCTTGTAGCACAATTTGAAAAAAGATCAATCCCCATCCGTTGTTGGATTGAAATAACCCCGGGAATATATGATAATTCCCCATTGTTGAAACAGATCTTTTTTTCAGGGAGGCACATCGGTTTGACAATGACTTGCAACAGCCAGGACATGGTTCAGGCATATCTGGATTTCCTCGTGGTGGAAAAAGGGTTGTCTTCAAACAGCATCACGGCTTATGCCGCGGACATGGCCCGGTTTCTGGATTTTCTGGAATCACAGGCGATCACGTCGCTCGTTCAGGTGGATGTTACCGTGATTCTGGCATGGCTGGTTCATCTGACCCGTGAGGATCTGGCCCCGAAATCCCGGGCCAGGCACTTGATTACCCTCAGGGGGCTGTACCGGTTTCTGGTGGCCGAAAAATATATCCCAATCAATCCGGTGAAGGAGGTGGACCTCCCCAGAACCGGCCGGTCACTTCCCGACATCATCACCGTGCCTGAAGTGGCGGCCTTGCTGGAGACCATCGACACGGCGACTCCCAGAGAACAGCGCAATGCCGCCATGCTGGAGGTGATGTACGGGGCCGGACTGCGGGTGTCCGAACTGATCCATCTCAACATCCAGGATATCAACCTGGATGCCAACCTGGTGCGGGTGACCGGAAAAGGAGACAAGGAACGCATGGTGCCGATAGGCACCCGGGCCGCAGCCATCACCCGCCAGTGGAAAGACCAGGGCCGGCCCCGG
>JAABTO010000069.1 GCA_011389835.1 Desulfotignum sp.
GTTGCGGGTGGTATGGCATTTTGCTTCTTCTGGAAAACAACCTGTTGCCGTGTCTGACCCGGAAATGACATTGTCACAACAGGGGCGGATTCGGCCGCACATTTTTGGGCCGTCTGCCGGAACCGCTCCCACCCGCGTAACCGGGATGGGGGTTACGGTTGATGACTCCGGTTTCGCAGACATACAGGTAACCACCACGGATCCGGTGTTGTATGATACTGTCTGGCAGACAGACAATCAACTGGATCTGATTCTCTACAAGACCCGTATGCCTGATCATTTTCGGCAGCCGATGCCGATGCGGTATGCTGGAACGGCCGTGGACGCGATTACGCCTGTGCCGGGTGCCCCAGATGATGTGGATGCGAGAATTGAAATACGGATCCGGGAAAAAGTGCCCTGTCGGGTGGTTCAGGATGACAATCGGATTTCCATCCGGTTTGATCCGGTCAATCCGTTACAGCCGGTCGAAAAACAAGTCGTGACCCCGGATCTGGAATCGGGTGACACAGCTTTGCCCAAATATTCTGGAGAAAAGATCAAACTGGATTTTTTTGATACAGACATCAAAAATGTGTTCCGGATTCTCCGCAGTGTCAGCGGCCTGAATTTTGCCGTGGACAAGGACGTTCGTGGCAAGGTCACCATGACTCTGGAAAAACCGGTTCCCTGGGATCAGGTGCTGGACCTGGTGTTGAAAATGAACGGGCTGGGTAAGAAAATGGAAGGGGATGTGGTGCGCATCGCCACCATCCAGACCTTGAGGCAGGAAGAAAAAGATGCCCAGGACGCTGTCGCTGCAAGGAAAAAAGCCCTGGAACAGAAAAAAAGTCTGGCACCCCTGGTCACTGAATATATCCCCATCAGTTATTCAAATGCCAAAGCAGATATCGAACAGCAGATCACCAAACTGTTGACCCCGGATCGCGGGAGTGTTTCCGTGGACCAGCGGAACAATATGATAATCGTTACCGACACCAGAGAAACCGTGGGCCGGGTCCAGGAAATGATTTACCGTTTGGATACGGTGACCCCGCAGATCATGATTGAAGTCAAAGTGGTGGAAGTGACCAAAGACTTTTCCAGGAGCATTGGCGTGGGGTGGAACCTGACCAATGATCCTTCTGTGTCTTCCGGATTCGTCAATGACATGAACGTTTCTGTGAACACGCCGTTCGGTGGGGGCGGGGTGAGTGGTGATTTCTCTTTTTTCCGGCTGTTCGGGTCATCTGTCACGGCGCTGAACGCAAAACTGATGGCATCGGAAACCCAGGGGGATGCCCGGATTGTATCCTCACCTCGAATTCTGACCTTGAACAACAAAACAGCCAGAATCAAGCAGGGACAGGAAATTGCGTACCTTGAACGGGATGATGCCGGTGGTTCCGCGGTTAATTTCAAAGATGTCGATCTGCTCCTGGAAGTGACCCCTCAGGTAACCCCGGACAAACGCATTTCCATGCGGGTGTTTCTGACCAAAAACGATGTGGCCGGATTTACGTCCGAGGGGGTTCCCTTTCTGGCCACCAATGAAGCAGAAACCGAGCTGCTGGTGAATGACAACGAAACCGTGGTCATCGGGGGAATCGTCAAAACCACGCTAAACGACGACAAAGCGGGTCTGCCATTTTTGACCGGTATTCCCATCCTGGGAAATATGCTTCTGGGAAGCAGTAAAAAAGAAGATAAGCGAAACGAGCTGCTGATTTTTCTCAGTCCGTCCATTGTCCAGCTGGAGCAAAAGAGACACCCCAACCGGCCGGCGAATTAATCCAGGGCGGAAAGACGGTCTCTGGCGGTCTTTTTCAGATCTGACCTGGCGGTTGCGTATTCCAGCACCTTCTGCCAGGACTGTCTGGCTTCACGGAGCCGTCCTTTGGCCTCATATGCCCGGGCCAGGCCGGCATAGAGAACGGCCGCCTCCGGGTTGGTTTCAAGACTGGTTTTCAGAACATCGATGGCCTGGTCTTCCCGGCGCGTTTCAAGAAACACCTGTGCCAGACCGTGGGAGGCGTTGACATATCCGGGCGATGCATCCAGGGCCTGAGAAAACCAGGATTCCGCCTGGATGTAACTTTGTCTTTCCAGATAGGCCCATCCGAGGTTGGAAAGGGGAAACTGGGGGGTGGGATATAACAGGTCTTCCAGTACCTTTTTAAAAGCGGGAATGGCCAGATCCCACTTTTTTTGGCGCAGACAGGCGGCCCCCAGGTTGTTCAGGGCTTCCGTATAATCGGGTTTCAGATCCAGGGCTTGTTTGAAAACAGGGATGGCCAGGTCATCCCTGTTTTTCCCCATATAGGCGAGCCCTAAACTGTTCAGCAGATACGGATCCTCAGGATGCATTTTCCGGGCCTCCAGGAGTCGGGACAGGGCAGCGGTATAATCGCCCTGCATCAGAAAGGCTTCTCCCTGAACTTTGATGGCGTCTGCCAGTTTGGAATTCTCTTTGCCGGACATACCGGCGGTGCAGGCGCACAATGAGAACCCAAGCAAAAAAATGCACAACGCGGACAGCTTCATGATATCACCTTTGTAAATACAGGCGTCAGGGTTGAACAAGCACATATTTGATTTGACGCGCCTCCAGAAACGATTGAATAATCGGTGTCACCGGCGTCCCTGCAATGAACAGCCGGTGTGATGATTGTTCGCCATAAACCCCTGGCAGCGTTTCCACGGTTCCCTGATATGAGAAACAGGGATGATGCCAGACATGGTATCCCAATGCGGATAACAGATGCTGAGCCTGTTGCTGCCAATTCTGTTTCGATGAAATGGACAATAGTTTGAACCCCATTTGTTGAATCGACGCAATTCCCTGGCCGAAAATCATGCCGAAATTAAGCAGCAGGTCCGGCTCTTTCGGTATTTTGACCCGATCCAGCCGGACGGAAACCGGAATACGGTTCACATGAAACCCGATGACCGTGTTAGGCTCATAATCGAATCCGGATAGTTCCAAAATATGGAAAATCTGTTTTCTCGACAGATGAAGATCCGGGACGGGCGATTCAGGTTTCAGGCGGACCGGATGCGGAAGCAGGGTTTCAATGGGTTGGATTTTTGCATGCCTCCAGTAGGATAAAATGCTTTGCCGCGCCGCCTGGTTTATATGTTGAGATGATTGATGGGAAAGAATCAAAATGGCTGCTTTGGGCTCATCGGTTTCAATCAAAGGCGTTGTGGTCAGATCCAGTTCAACCGCTTTCCGTCCGTTTCGGCCGGGAAAATACAATGTCCCCTGGTGAAATAATTTGCCGTTGATGGTTCTGGCATATGCCTGCAACCCCTTCCATTGAGCTGAAGAGATCCCTGAACGAAGGGGTTCGGCCGGCATTCGGCGTCTTGACACGGCACGGCCGGGCGGCTTTGGAATTCTTATCCGGTTGCTCGTGTAAATCCGGTGTGTGTCATGAAACTCCACCACTGGAATTTTCACTTTTCCATCCTTGTCCACGGTATAATCCTGTTTGTCTGAAATTTTCAGAGGGATGAGAATCCGTGTGCCGGCAGCGATAACGTCAACGTTTTGAATATCGGGATTGAATTGTTTGAAAATGGATATGAAAAAGGGAAAATCCTGTTCAGAGATTTCGCCTTTTTGTTTGAAAATTTTATACAGCCAGTCGTTTTTTTTGACGATATAGGGCTCACACAGGACATCCCTGCCCTGATAAGTGATCACGGAATAGTGTTTGTAAGATGTTTTTATTTTTCGGGTATCTTCACCCCTTGCCGTTCCTGCCAAAGCAAGAAAAAGGCTGGCCAGGCATGCCAGGGAAAGGATTCCAAAGGTTTTCATGGATCAATCAGGTGTCAGCTCCATTTTTTGCGCGATTTTACTGGAAATTTCCTGAACAAACCGCGCAAATTCCGATTGTTCAAGGCGTTTTTCCTGGGACGGGATCAGGTCGGGATCATCCGGTGAAACCAGTTCCGGCCGGTTCACCCGTTCCGGGTCCGGCACGATGTGATAGGATTCCGGAATCCGGTTGTTGAAATACAGGTCCTGGAACTCGGAAAACTTGATGGCATGGGCCGTGGCATCCAGCACTGCGGTTTCGTTCAGGGCCACCAGGCCCATGGCCTTGGCTTTGACCATTCCGGCCAGGCACTCCCCCCCCTGGGTGCAGACGATGTGGCCGTTCTGGTTGGCGGTGAGCTGCCAGTCCATGATGGCCTGTTCAGTCACCTGGACGAAAAACACATTGTCCTGCCCGGATGCTTTGTTGTATTCCTCGGCAATGGCCACCACCCGGGGCATGGACACAGGGTTGCCGATCATGGCGGCCTGGGCCACGCTGGGCCGAGTATCCACCGGTTTGAACGTTCGCCGGGCCTTGTCCGGTTCCAGATAATACTGATACACCGGATCGGCGTGTTCCGACTGAACCCCGATGATTTTGGGCAGCCGGTCAATGATGCCGGCATTGAAAAATTTGAGAAATCCGTTCATGACCGCGGAAATATTGCCGGCATTGCCGATGGGCACCACCACCACCTTATGGGTCATGTCCCAGTCAAAATCCTGGGCGATCTCATAGGAATAAGATTCCTGACCCAGAATCCGCCAGGCATTCTTGGAGTTGAGCAACGCCACCGGATATCGGGAGGACAGATCTTCCACCACCTTCATGCAGTCGTCGAAAACGCCGGGAATTTCAAACACTCTGGCGCCGCTGCCCAACGGCTGAGACAGCTGCTGGGCTGTGACTTTTTTGTGGGGCAGCAGCACGGCAGACTTGATCAGAGGCCCCAGGTAGGAGGCATACAGGGCCGCCGCCGCCGAGGTGTCTCCGGTGGAAGCGCACACAGCGATCACATCGGAAACCAGGCCCTGATCGATGAGATATTTGATACTGGACAGGGCCGAGGCCATGCCCCGGTCCTTGAACGAGGCGCTGGGGTTCTGGCCGTCGTTTTTGTAGAAAAACCGGAGCCCGGCCTTTTCCTGGAGAAATTCGGACGCCTCCACCATCGGGGTATGGCCTTCCCCCAGATAGAGAATCGATTCCAGGGGAAGAATGGGGCCGATAAATTCGTGATACCGGTAAATTCCTTTTAAAGCGGGAATCTTGAGCATCTTCCGGAAATCGAAGATCTGCTGCCACAGGGTGCCGGGCAGCTGGTGCAGCTTCTCCTGATCACGGTTGTGAATCATCAGGACCGCGTTGCATTCCGGGCACACATACAGCAGTTTTTCCACGGAATGTTCGGCCCCGCAGCCCAGGCATCGGTAAAACAGCTCGCCTTTGGGCTGGGGAACGAGATGGGGACGGATATGTTCAGGAAACAGGTCAGTTTTCATTTTTGATCGTTGTTTGACCTCCCATGTACGGGATCAGGGCATCGGGAATCTGCACCGTTCCGTCCGCCTGCTGATAGTTTTCAAGAATGGCGGCAAAGGTTCTGCCCACAGCCAGGCCGGAGCCGTTCAGGGTATGGCAGAATTCCGGTTTTTTCACGTTTTCCCGCTTGAACCGGATGTTGGCCCGGCGGGCCTGAAAATCCAGGCAGTTGCTGCAAGAAGAGATCTCTCTGTATTTGTCCTGCCCCGGCATCCACACCTCGATATCATAGGTTTTGGTGGCGGAAAAGCCCAAATCCCCGGTGCACAGCGTCAATACCCGGTAGGGCAGTTCCAGCCGCTGGAGAATGGTCTCGGCATTGGCCAGCATCGATTCCAGCTCGTCAAAAGAGGATTCCGGGGTGGTAATTTTCACCATTTCCACCTTGTTGAACTGATGCTGCCGGATCAGTCCCTTGGTATCCCGGCCGTAGGAGCCGGCCTCGGACCGGAAACAGGGGGTGTACGCGGTGAACTTACAGGGCAAGTCTGTTTCCGCCAGGATTTCACCGGCATAGATATTGGTCATGGGCACCTCTGAGGTGGGAATCAGAAAATAGTCCAGGCCCTCGAGTTTGAACAAATCCTCCTCGAACTTGGGCAGCTGGCCCGTGCCGGTCATGGTGGTGCGGTTGACAATAAACGGGGGCAGGGTTTCTTTGTACCCGTGTTCCCGGGTGTGGATGTCCAGCATGAAATTGATCAACGCCCGCTCCAGACGCGCGCCGGTCCCCAGGTACAGGGGAAAGCGCGATCCGGCCAGCTTTGCAGCCCGGCCCAGATCCAGAATGCCCAAGCTTTCTCCGATATCGGCATGGTCCTGAACCGGAAAGTCGAATGTCCGGGGGGTTCCCCAGGTCTTTTCCAGCCGGTTTTCCGTATCGTCTCTGCCCTGGGGCACATCGTCATGGGGCAGATTGGGCAGGGTGATCAGAAAAGAACGGATGTCGGTCTCCACGCCAGCCAGGTCCTGGTCCAGGGTTTTGATGGTTTCCGAAACGGTTCGCATCTCCTCTATCCGGGACTGGGCATCCTGGCCGGACCGTTTCATCTTTGCGATCTCATCAGAGACCACATTGCGCTGGCGGCGAAGTTCCTCGATTTCCAGCAGCAGTTTTTTCCTTTTTTCTTCATTGTCAAAAAGAGCTGAAAAGTCAATGGGTGCGTTCCGTTTCTCCATCCCTTTTTGAACGGTATCCAGATGGTTGATGATATATTTTAAGTCCAGCATTTTTTCCCTTCACACTCTGTCGAATATGGATTGTCGTGTTGTCATGTCAAGGATTTGTTCGCCAAAGCTTCAAATAACATGGGACTTGTGAACAGTCAATGGATTATTGCATGTTGACAAGTGGATGCTTGTGTATAATATTTTGAAAAATTTTTTGTAATAATTTAAGGGAAAATATTATGGAAGAGGTAAAGAACACAACCAGCAGCATTTTGGCGCAGGTGGCTGAAAAACTGGATGAATTGCCCCAGGCGGAGATTGAGGACAAATACAATCAGATTCAGACCAGGGTATTCGAATTTGCCAATTTCATGGAAGCCCAGATTTCTTTCATGTTTACATCCGGAAATGATCAGATTCCCATGGAGCCGATCATACGCAGGGCGCTTCACATTGAAAAAACCATTGTTCTACCGGTTTTCACAGACATGAAAAACGCGTTCAATATCTGCAAGATTACAGATTATGACAAGGATCTGGTGTTGAATAAAAATGATGTCCGGGAACCGGATACCGACAAATGCAAAAAAGTGTCCCTTGACGACATCGACATCGCGTTTATTCCGGGACTGGCCTTTGATGACAAGGGCGGCCGCATCGGATTCGGCAACAATTACTACACCCGGCTGATCACCCGGCTGCCGGAAACCTGCCGAAAAGTGTCTCTGGCATTTGATGAACAGATCGTCGACCAGATTCAGATGGATTCCAGAAAACACACCGTGGACATCATCATCACGGACAAGCGGATCATCTACAAGATCTGAGACGTCATCCGGAAAATTCCGATCACCCGGACCGGTCCGCCCCTGGCACCGGTCCGGGGACCTTTTCAGACCTCCCGTTTTATCTTATAAATTCGTTTTTATTACCCGATAATATCAAAGACACCTAATTTTTTTCCATTACTTTTATAGTGTCTTTAACGCTCAATAATGGCTCAAGTGTCCAAGAAGCGCCTTCTATCTGAGTGAAAGGTAGCATTGTTTTAGATATTTCCACCAGTGCTTCGTCCGCTTTTCCTTTTTCCGTGAAAATTATGTTGTAGCCTTTGTATTCGAATTCCTCAGAACACATAAACGTCTGCCATTTTTTTATTCCTTCAGTAGGTGGATTCTCCTTTATACCTGCGAAACAGCTCATCCATTCATCCTTTTTGTTGCTTGGCATCGTAAAAGTTCCCATAAATATCATTTTAAATATCTCCTTTTGCATAATACTGTTCAATGTTGTCCATATCTTAACCGACAGGCCTCCAGAGGACATAACTCTGGAGGCTTCATATCGGCAATTTCAATCTTCCTGTTTTTAGAAAAAGATTCATATAATTTTTCTGAATAGACAAAGGTTCAAATCCATCGCTATTCATCTCTAACTGTAAAAAACTTGAAAAAAAACCACATTAGGACAACAAGAAAACTAAACCAAAGTTACTGAATTATTACTTTTCCTGTGCAGATCATAAAGATTATCATTCAGAAGCTGGAATTTTCATAACATCTTTTCCGGCGGGGTGCAACAGATTTGGGTGAAACTGCCGCCCCCGCCACGGGTCTTCTGCACATTCGACAGTACGCTGCAAACCGGCACCGCTCGCCCGCAAATCACCCCACCCCCGCGGTATCTGCTTGACGCAAACCAGACATGCTGGTAAGAAGGACTGCATGAATGACGAACCCAAAAAATTCGCCCGGTGGCGCAAAGACATGGTGGAGCGCCAGATCATTGCCAGAGGCGTGACCGATCCCCTGGTGATCGATGCCATGACCACCGTCCCCCGGCATCTGTTCGTGAGCGAAGCCCTTGTGGACAGCGCGTATGGAGATTTCCCCCTGCCCATCGGCGAAGGCCAGACCATTTCCCAGCCCTACATCATTGCCGAGATGACCCAGAGCCTGGAATTGAAAGGATCGGAGCGGGTTCTGGAGATCGGTACCGGCTCCGGGTATCAGGCCGCCATCCTGGCCCATATTGCTTACAAGGTGTACACCATTGAAAGAAATCCGGTTCTGTACCGCCAGACCCGACAGCTGTTCGATCGCCTGAAAATCCACAACATCGTGACAAGGTATTCCGACGGCACCCAGGGATGGAAACAGGAAAGTCCGTTTGACGCCATCATGGTCACGGCGGGCGGTAACCAGATTCCCCCGCCCCTGTTGGAACAGCTGGCCCCGGGCGGACGGCTGGTCATGCCGGTGGGAGGGCGGTTCACCCAGGACCTGGTCAAACTCACAAGAACCGACACCGGCCTTAAACAGGAAAACCTGGGCGGATGCCGGTTTGTCAAACTCATCGGCCAGCATGGGTGGAATGAATAGCGTCAAAGAACTGCTCATGGGGTTCTGCCTGGGGGCCGCCAATATCATCCCCGGTGTTTCCGGGGGCACGTTTCTGCTGATTTTCAATATCTATGAGCGGGTTTTCGGTATCATCAACTGCATCAGCCGGCCCCTGATTCTGCAGGCAGCAGACATTGCCGGGCAATGGGTGCGGCATGTGGGCAGAAACGGCACCACCCGGGCGGTTCAGAATTTCTGCCGGCAGAACGATGTCGCGTTTCTGGCCCGACTGATCCTGGGGGCGACCATCGCCATTTTTGCCCTTTCCACGCTGATCAAGCATCTGCTGACTCATTGGTTTCCCCTGACCTATGCGTTTTTTTTCGGCCTGATTCTGGTGTCTGTCCTGATTCCCGTCCGTTTGCTGACACGGTTTCGGTGGCATCTGGCGGGTTTTGCCTGTCTGGGGGCGGTGTTGACGGTGATGGTGTATGTGCAGGTCAACCCCTATGACCGGATGAAGCACAAATCCGATTTTTATCAGGCGGTTTATGACCGTCAGGTCACAGAATCAGCCGGCAGAACAGGCGATGCTGCCGCCCCGTTTGTCCTGCCGGCGGCCGGTGCCGAGTATCTGTATGCAGCCCTGTGCGGGGCGGTTTCCATTTCCGCCATGGTGCTGCCCGGTATCAGCGGGTCCCTGGTTCTGATTCTGATGGGTGCGTATTATGACGTGCTGTCCGCTATATCGGCCCTGCCCCGGTTTCAGCTGGATGCCGTGTTTTATCTGGGATGTTTCAGCCTGGGCATTCTGGCGGGCGGGCTTTTGTTCGCCCGGGTGATCAGTTTTGTGCTCAGACACTATTATGATGTTACCATGGCGTTTCTGACGGGACTGATGCTGGGCTCTTTGTGGGCGTTATGGCCCTTCAAGCAGGTGGCGGTGCTGGCAACCCGGTATGTCCGGGAAAACAGTACCGTGATCCAGCTGGAAAACGTGGCGGTTTACACCAATGTCAATGTGCTGCCGGCCATGGATGCCCAGCTGGGATGGGCAGTGGTACTGTTTCTGGCCGGCTGCGGCATCATGTATGGATTTGTGCGGGTCCGGGCCAGGAACCCTTGAACTTCATGATTCTGGAGATCAACAGGTGCTTAACCGTCTTCCGGAGTGAACGCCACCACCTGGTCTATGGCCGGGGCATCGGCAAACAGCATCACCAGCCGGTCCACCCCTAAGGCGATGCCGGCGCACGGGGGCAAGTTTGCAAGTTCGGACAGAAATCTGTCCGGCAGGGGCAGGTCCGGCATCCCGAGGCGCTTTCGAATCTGATTTTGCTGTTTGAACCGCTGCCGCTGGATCCTGGCATCGGTCAATTCCGTGAATCCGTTGGCCATTTCGATGCCGGCCATATAGAATTCACACCGCTGGGCCACGGCCGGGTTGTCCGGATGCAGGGCTGCCAGGCTGGCCAGTGATCTGGGATAATCCATTAGAAAAACCGGCTGGTTGCGGCCCAGGCAGGGTTCGATCACAAACCCCATGATCTCATCGAATCGTCCCTCGGCCAGGGCCTGGTCACAGGAGATGCCGGCATGGGTTTCAAATGCCTGATGCACGCTCATCCGCGCAAACGGCCGGATCAAATCCAGGGTGTGACCCTGGTAGCACAGCCGGTCCGGCATGTTCAGTCCATTTGCGATATGCCGCACCAGAGACTGGCACTGGTCCATGAGATTCAGGTAGGTATCACCGGCCCCGTACCATTCCAGCAGGGTCATCTCCGGTAGGTGAAACCGCCCCCGCTCATCTTTTCTGAAACATTTGCAGATCTGAAAAATATGTGAATATCCCCGGGTCAGTAGCCGTTTCATGTAAAGTTCAGGGGATGCCATCAGAAAATGGTCGTCCGACATGAACGGATCAATATGTGCTTCCGGGATGATGGCGGGGCTTCGGACCGGTGTTTCTACTTCCAGATAATGATTTGTATGAAAAAACTCACGAATGAGCCGGATCACACGGGCCCGGGTGTCAAGGTCCCGGTCATGATGAAATCGGGGCATATGGCCAAAAGGATCTATTTTCTGTGGTAAGCGCCTTTGGGCCGGTCCATCAGAAACACATGGTCGAATTTTTCTTTGGAGGCCTTGTCAAAAAATTCATACCCTTTTTCAATGCAGGCGGGACAGGCATTGATGGGAATGTGGACACCCAGGATATGAAATCCCGGCGTGGCCTGGGAGTCGATTTCAAAACACCCGCCGCAGTCTTTGCAGATCCGGATGCGTTCTTTCTGGCGTTCAAAAATATTGTCGGTGTCATAAAAGATCTCTTTGTGCCGCATCTGGATCTCTCCGGGGGTGCCGGCCGCCTCCCGCATCTCAAAGCGTTGTGCCCAGTAGTTGTTGATCTGATCGGTGGTTTTCTTGATTTTGTCGGTGATGCTCACCGACTGTTTGAGTTTTTCCGGGTTGTAATCCGGTTCCACCACCCCTGAATAATCGATGCCGGCCATGGCCAGAATAATGCCCAGGTTGACGTAGGGCAGGGCCCCTTCAATGGCATATCCGCCCTCCAGCACGGCAATATCGGGTTTGAGCAGTGAGGTGAGCTGGGCATACCCCTGGGCGCAGAAGTTCATGTTGGTCAACGGATCGGTGTAATGGTTATCCTGCCCGGCGGAGTTGATCACCAGGTCCGGTTTGAACTCATTGAGTACCGGCAGCACGCAGTGGTTGATCACATACAGGTATCCTTCGGTGGACGTGCCCGGCGGCAGCGGGATGTTCAGGTTGCTGGCCTTGGCATTGGGGCCGCCCAGTTCTCCGGGAAATCCAGTGCCCGGAAACATGGTCCGGCCATCCTGGTGCAGGGAGATGAACAGCACATCCGGGTCATGCCAAAAGATATTGTCGGTGCCGTCTCCGTGATGGCAGTCGGTATCGACGATGGCGATGCGTTTGACCCCATACCGGCTTCGAATGTATTCCACCATGATGGCTTCGATGTTGATGTGGCAGAATCCCCGGCCCCCGTGGGACACCCGCATGGAATGATGCCCCGGGGGGCGGATCAGGGCGAATCCGTTTTTGACTTCCTTGTTCAGGACGGCATCGGCAATCACTTTGGCCCCGCCGGCGCTGATCAGATGGGATTCCGTGGTGATGGATGCTTCATCCGGTACGCAGAACTGTGCCCGCTGGATATCTTCGGCTGTGGCCAGCATGGGTTTGTATTCAATGATGCCCGGAATGTCAAAAACCCCTTCTTCCGTGACCTGGTCCTGGGTGTACAGGAGTCGCTCTTCCCTTTCCGGATGGGTGGGATCGATGGCCCAGTCAAAGGCCGGGAAAAACACCAGCCCGGTTTTGTGCAACGCTTTCAACATGGAATGCCTCTTTAATGTAACATCGTTTCATAGCCTTTGATCAGGCCGGGTTTGAGTTGCATCTTAGTGCGGAAGATCTTTCCTCTGGGTGAAAAATTTCGGATGATGTTGAACTTCTGGTATTCCACCACTTCCACTTCTTCGAGGTTTTCAGGATCAGCTCCTGAATTGATGGCTTTTTCTTTGAGCAGGGTGTAGGCGGTTTCCATGAGATCGTCTTCTGAAAAGGTCTTGGAGATGGGTTCGGCAAAATCTTCCTCATGGGCGGTGACAATGCCTTGTTCCGTGTCGGCGTACAGAGAAACTTCACAGGTGGTCCGGGCCAGGGCCGCTCCCACGGCATTTGCCACCGCTGAGTTGGGAACGGCCAGGGTGTCGATCTGGTAGAGGTCTTCGATTTTCTGGGCGAAATACGGGGCCGGCCCTCCCAGAACAAGAATTTTCTGGGGGCTCAGCTTATATCCTTCCAGAAAATCATGCACCGTATATACGGGTTGGGAATTGATCTGATCGATCATTTCAAATGTTTTTTTCAAAATAATGGTACAGCAGGTTTTAAACACCTTTTCAGCGGTGTCTTCAATCGACAGGCCCAGTTCCCGTGCGATGGTTTCGATACCGGCGACCGCTTTATCCCGGTCGCCGGTATCCATGACGTTTAACACGATCATGGCATCTGTCGGTGTGGGCAGCGGGCCGCCAAAGGCCATGGCCGGTCCCTGTCGATCCGGTCCGATGGTCAGGTTGCCATCCTTGACACGCAGGACACTGTCCCCACCGATCCCCTTGGAATCGGTGCGCAAAGACCGGATCAGGCTTTTATACCGGCCCCGCTGGATCCCCACCGGTTCCAGCAGCGGGGCCTTGTCCACCAGAAAAGCAATGTCCGTGGTGGTCCCGCCGATATCCAGGACAATGGCATCCTGGGCTTCGGGCGCATAGGGAATGGCCCCCATGATGCTGGCGGCCGGTCCGGACAACACGGTCTGGCCGGGAAAATGCATGGACGCTTCCAGGCTCATGGTGCCACCGTCGGCCTTCAGAATCCGGATCGGTACGGTCAACCCTTTTTCTGCCAGGCTTTTTTTCACCGCTTCGAAAAATGATTTATGAAGGGAAAATACGGCGGCATTCAGATGCGTGGTGGCGATACGCCGGGGAAAGTTCAGGTTGCCCGACACATGGTGGCCTAAAAACACCTTTTTGAAATACTTGTTTAAAATCCGTTTGATCAGAATCTCATGGGAGGGATTTCTGACACAGAATTTGCTGACCACCCCCACATATTCCAGGCCCGCATCCACCAGTTTTTTTGCGATGTCCTGGATCTGTATCTCATTGACCGGGGCTTTTTCCCGTCCCCGATGATTGATGGAACCGGACACGGCGTAATAGTGCTCTCCTGTCCGGAAAAATTCCGGGTCAATGCCCGGGCCTGCCGATACAATCATTCCCACAGGCTCCATGGTCTGCTGGATAATGGCATTGGTGGTCAAGGTGGTGGAAATAACCGCACGTTCGATCCGGGCGGGATCAATGGATTCAAGGAGCCGCGTGAACCCCGAAAGAACCGTGTTGAAAAGATCGGCATGATCCGTGGAAACCTGGACACTTTTTTCAACACCCTTGTCGCTCAGAAGAACCGCATATGTGTGAGTGCCGCCAACATCCAATCCTATTATCATGGCGTAATCCTGTGTCTAAAAGATTGTGTTCTGCCTGTGATTGAGCAAAATCATAACACAAAAGAGCTTCTCAGAAAAATAATGGGTTGTCAATGACGTTTTTCCCGGTTGAATACGGCAAAAAACGTGGGGCTGAATCAGGTTTCCTGCAGATGATGTCTGGCAAAGGTGATGAATTTCCGGCAGACCGGGGACTGGGTGCGGTTTTTTGCCAGTGTCAGGTAGAAAAACCGGTTCAAAGCCAGGCCGTTCACCGACAGCGCGGCCAGACGGCCCTTGGAAAGATCATCAGCCACAGCCGTTGTGGAAAGAATGGAAATGCCTGCCCGGTGAAGAATGCCCTGGATCACGGAGATGCTGGATCCCATGGTCACTTTGATATTCAGCCGTTCAGGATTCAGTCCTGCTTCTGTCATGTTCCGGCAGATGGATTGCCAGGTACCGGACCCGGTTTCTCTGGCGATGAACGGGGCTTGAACGAGCTGGTCAAAATCCACGGCAGACCGGTTTGCCCACGGATGATCCGCCGGAACGATCAGTTTCATCTCGTCTGCCAGCAGTGTCTCCTGGACAATGGCCGTATCCCGGATCCGGGCCCCTACCACACCCAGCTCTACTTTGCCATGTTTGACATCTTCGATAATCTGTCGGGTATCCCCACTGACCAGGTGGACCGATACCTCTGGATATGCTTTTGAAAAAGGGCCCATGAGCCCGGGAAGAATATATCCGGCCGGGATGGTGCTGCCGCCGATGATCAGCGGGCCTTTGATGCAGCCGATAAAATCCTGCATGGCTGATTCAGTGGTGTCTCTGAGCGCCAGCATTCTTTGCGCATGGTCAAACAGGAGCCAGCCGGCCCGGGTGGGTTCGGTTTTTTTCCCCAGCCGGTCCAGAAGCCGGCATTGAAAATGATTCTCCAGTTCCCTGATATGACTGGATACCGTGGGCTGAGACAGATGGACAACATCTGCCGCCCTTGAAAAACTCTGTTCCTTTACAACGGTGACAAATATATGAAGCTGCCAGAGATCCATGGGTTACCGGGGATCGGTATGGTCTTTAATCAATGGAAATTTTTCGATGAGCTTCAGGTTGACCGGTTCTGGGACCATGTCTGACACATTTGCTCCGAACTGGGCCGCTTCCTTGATGATGGAAGAAGAGGTGAAAATCCACCGGAGTCCGGTCATCAGAAAAACCGACTGCACGTCTTTGTGCAGTTTCCGGTTCATCAATGCCATCTGAAATTCGTTTTCAAAATCGGAGATGGCCCGCATGCCCCGGATGATCGCCACTGCATGCTTCATTCTGGCATAGTCTACCAGCAGGCCATCAAATGCATCGACTTTTAATGCATCATTGCCGTTAAAGCTTTTTTGGATCATTTCCAGACGCTCTTCAATCGAAAACAGATGTTTTTTGCCCGGATTCCTGAGTATGGCA
>JAABTO010000316.1 GCA_011389835.1 Desulfotignum sp.
CGGCATCTGCCCCGGGAGCGGGGCCTGGCCAGCCGGGTGTGGCAGGGCGTGGATGTGCAGCTGGGCAACTTCATCCGGGGCAAGTTCTGGGAAATCCTGATGGTCTGGGGCGTGTCTTACCTGACCTTTATGTTCATGGGGCTAAGCTTTTCCCTGCTGCTGGCGTTTCTGGTGGGGATTTCCGTGCTGGTGCCCTATATCGGGGCCGCGGTCATGACCTTTCCGGTGGCCCTGGTGGCGTATTTCCAGTTCGGGTGGACCGGGGACCTGGCCTGGATCATCCTGGCCTACCTGATTATCCAGATGCTGGACGGCAATGTGCTCGTGCCGCTCCTGTTCTCCGAGGTGGTGAACCTGCATCCCATCGCCATTATTGTGGCGGTGCTGTTTTTCGGCGGGATCTGGGGTGTCTGGGGGGTGTTCTTTGCCATTCCCCTGGCCATTCTGCTCCAGGGGGTGCTCAGTGCCTGGCCCAGGCGGCCGGACGAAGACGAGGCCGTGCAGTGAAAGGAGCGGTCATTCATGGGCCTGTTTCACCTTAAATCTTCTTTTTCTCCCACCGGAGATCAGCCCAAGGCCATCCAGTACCTGACCGAAGGGGTGAAGGACAACGAACCGCACCAGGTGCTGTTAGGGGTGACCGGGTCCGGCAAAACCTTCACCATGGCCAATATCATTGCCCAAGCCGGGCTGCCCAGCCTGATCATCGCCCCCAACAAGACCCTGGCGGCCCAGTTGTACAATGAATTCAAGGTACTGTTTCCGGATAACTGCGTGGAATATTTCGTGTCCTATTACGACTATTACCAGCCCGAGGCGTATGTGCCGTCCAGTGACACCTATATTCAGAAGGATTCCTCCATCAACGACATCATCGACAAGATGCGCCATTCCGCCACCCGGTCGGTGCTGGCCCGTCGGGATGTGATCGTGGTGGCCTCGGTGTCCTGCATCTACGGCCTGGGGGCACCGGAAGATTATCTGGACCTGCGGATCTCGCTGGCCCGGGACATGGAGATCTCCCGGGACGCAGTGATCCGGAAGCTGGTGGACATTCAGTACACCCGGAACGACACCGATTTCCACCGGGGGGTGTTCCGGGTCAGAGGAGACCGGCTCGAGATCTTTCCGGCCTATGAAGAGGACCGGGCCGTGCGCATTGATTTTTTCGGGGATGTGATCGAGGAGATCTGCGAGATCGATCCGCTCAAAGGCGAGGTGCTGACCATCTTTGACCAGACCGCCATTTATCCGGCCTCTCATTACGTGACCAAACGCCAGACACGGAAACGGGCGGTGGAAGCGATTTTTGCGGAACTGGCGGAGCGCCTGGCACAGTTCAGATCGGAAAACCGGCTCCTGGAGGCCCAGCGCCTGGAAGAACGGACCCGGTATGACATGGAGATGCTCGAGGAGATCGGATACTGCACCGGTATCGAGAATTATTCCCGCCATCTCACCGGCCGGAACCCGGGCGAACCCCCTCCCACACTCCTGGATTACATGCCGGATGATTTTCTGCTGTTTTTTGATGAAAGCCATATTTCCGTGTCTCAGCTCGGGGCCATGTACCGGGCCGACCGGTCCCGGAAGCAGACCCTGGTGGAATACGGATTCCGCCTGCCCTCGGCCGTGGACAACCGGCCGTTGACGTTTGAGGAGTTCTCGGCCCGCACCTCCCGGATCATCTATGTGTCGGCCACGCCTGCGGACTATGAGCTGGAAAAGGCCGGGTTCCGGGTGGCGGAACAGATCGTGCGTCCCACCGGGCTCCTGGACCCGGAAGTGCAGATAAGAGACGCCAAAACCCAGGTGGATGACCTGTACCAGGAGATCCTCAAACGGGTGGAAGCGGATGAACGGGTCCTGGTGACCACCCTGACCAAGCGCATGGCCGAAGACCTGACCGAATATTACGCGGATCTGGGGCTCAAGGTCAAATACCTGCACTCGGACATCGTGACCATGGAGCGCATCGAGATCATCCAGGACCTGCGCCAGGGGATGTTTGACGTGTTGATCGGCATTAACCTGCTCAGAGAAGGCCTGGACATTCCGGAAGTATCCCTGGTGGCGATTCTGGATGCGGACAAGGAAGGGTTTCTGCGCTCGTTCCGGTCGTTTATTCAGATTTTCGGCCGGGCAGCCCGGAACGTGTACGGCCGGGTGATCATGTATGCGGAAAAGGAAACCGGGTCCATGAAAAAAGCCTTGATGGAAACCCGCCGGCGCCGGGAAATCCAGAAAGCGTATAATGAGGCCCACCATATCGTGCCCGCCACCATTCAGAAACAGCTCAACCGGTTTCAATACCCCAGACCGGATACCGACACCGACGCCGGGCGGGTCGCGGCATCCGTCAATGAAACGATCCAGTCCTACGAGTCCGATGAAATCGACGTGGACGATTTGATCCGGGATCTGGAATACAAGATGAAAAAGGCGGCGGAAAACCTGGAGTTCGAGCAGGCGGCCCTGTATCGGGACAAGATCCGGCAGCTCACGGACATGGCACCGTTTTGACGGCCTGATAACTGATCATGCGTGCGGATTTGACGGAAAAATATCTTCAGGCCCCCCATTCGCCCGGGGTCTATCTGATGAAAGATGCCAAAGCAAACATCATCTATGTGGGCAAAGCCAAGGACCTGAAAAAACGGCTGGGGTCCTATTTTGCCCGGCAGGATCACGCGGACGGCAAGACCGCTGCCCTGCTGGCCATGGTCCGGGATTTCGATCTGGTGATCACGGCATCGGATCACGAGGCGTTTATCCTGGAATCCAATCTGATCAAGGAATACCGGCCCCGGTACAATGTGCTGCTCAAGGACGGTAAAAATTATCCGCTGCTGCGCATCGACATGTCTGAGCCGTTTCCCGCGATACAGCGGGTGCGCCGGATTCAAAACGATCAGGCCCTGTATTTTGGTCCGTATTCGTCATCCCTTAGCGTGAATCAGACCCTGCGCCAGATTCAGAAAATCTTCAAGCTCAGAAAGTGCCGAAACACCCAGTTCAAAGATCGGTCCCGGCCCTGCCTGAACTTTCAGATCAACGCCTGTCTGGGACCGTGCTGTCTGAAAGTGGATGAACAGGAATACCGTCAGCATGTCAAAGATGCGATTCTGTTTCTCAAGGGCCGGTCCGGCCGCGTGATCCAGAAACTTAAAGCACAGATGAAAGCCCATGCCGATGCCCTGGAATTTGAAAAAGCGGCCCAGAAACGGGATGCCGTGCTGGCCATGACAAATATTCTGGAAAAACAGGTGGTGGTGGCACCGGATCTGAAAGACCGGGATGTCGCTGCCCTGGCGGTGGACAAGGGCCTGGCGCTCATCACCATGATGCTGGTGCGATCCGGCCGGCTCATCGACACGGTGCATTATCCGGTGGACCCGGGATTCAACCAGCCCCATGAAATGCTGCGGGCATTTCTGTGGCAGTATTATGACGTCACCCG
>JAABTO010000317.1 GCA_011389835.1 Desulfotignum sp.
ATTGCCAAAGTGGTGGATGCCGGTGTTCATTCGGAAAACACACCCCTGACCACACTGGATTACGAAGGCATGTATACGGGAAAAAACTGAACCCCGGCAGGTATTCATAAATAGACTTGACAACCTGAAACCAGTTCGTTAAAGAATCAGTATCATTTTATTATTCTGATTCAGACCATCATTCTGTTCTGCTGTATGACGCCCTCCTGTGCCAGCGATGCCCTTGTTTTTTCATTCGGTTTTCAAAGGGTTCTGACAACGTGATCACATAATATCAAGGAGCTGTCCGATGAAGGATGTCCTGAAACTATGCAAATTTGCCTCCCGGCGGTATGCACAGGACGCTGCCGGGAGAGGAATGCTAATGGTCCTGTTAACAGCACACCAGGTCATTTGAATCAATGATGAAAAAGGAGAGAACAATGGAACAGACATTACCCATTGAAGAGCTGGCCCAGAAAAGGCTGGATGCATTGATTTATTCGTATTCCCTGCTGGTAAAGAACCTCAAGGAAGAAGGGGTGCCCCTTGAAACCGTCAAAAAGGCAAGTGACAAAACATGGGCCATGCTGGGACATAACACGGCCAAGCAGCTTAAACCCATGTTCGGGGAAAATGTGACTATTGAAAACCTCAAACAGTCAGGGATGATGGCAACCGGAGTTCATGGCATGGAAATGACTGAAAAATTTGAAGGAGATACGATCCGGACCGAGTATACCAAATGTCCCTGGCAGGAAGCCAACATGGCGCTGGACATGCCGGGGGACTGGCGAATTTGCCAGAGCGGGCATGCGGCGTTCACAGATGCGATGTACAAAGGGCTGATCCCCAGTGCCCAATATAAACTGACAAACACCATGCCGGCCGGAGACGAGTTCTGCGCCGGCACCACCACCATTTGATCGGGCGGATCTGAAAATGGTTTTGCAAACCTCTTTTTTTAGTTGTAATGATTGAATTTTGTGTCAATATAAAAAATGTGATTTGAAAAGGATCGCAGACGACTATCTGTCTTTCATTTTGGTGTAGCTGAAGATTGGGATGATCATGAAAAGACCTGTTATGGGCTGTACTCGGATATGAATGAAGAAAATGGTATGTGGGCTGGAAATGAAAAACAGGTTTAAACCGGACAACGATGTCGTGATCGATGAACGCACCGGTCTGATGTGGGTGAAAGATACCGGGCTGCTGGAATTTCCCATGACCTGGGAGGAGGCACTGGCAGAGATAGAGGGATTCAACGAATCCGGCCTGTTCGGATATCATGACTGGAAACTGCCCAACCGCCGGGAACTGTTGAGTCTGATGAGTCATGATGTCATCAATCCCAGCGTGGATGCCGGTCATCTGTTTACCGGCATCTTTCACGGCTATTACTGGACGTCCACCACCTGTGCCCGGCTGCCGGATCAGGCCTGGTATATCCATCTGGGGGGTGCCCGGGTGTTCAAGGGAATGAAGCATCGCTCCTATATGGTCTGGCCGGTGCGGGAGATCGATCCCGGCGGTTCCCGGGTGTGTCAGACCGGCCAGACCATCTGTTATGATGGGTCCGGCCACCGGATGGACTGTAAGGGGTCTGGCCAGGACGGGGAATTTCAGGCCGGAAAACCGTTTCCGGATCCACGGTTCAGATCAGCGGGTGACCGGGTCCATGACACCGGCACCGGACTGGTCTGGCTGAAAAATGCCAATGTGCACCCGCAGCCCCTGGACTGGGAAGCGGCCCATGATCTGGTGTCGCAGATGAACAGAGACCGGATACAAGGACATGATGACTGGCGGGTTCCCGAAATCCGGGAACTGGAAAGCCTGACCGACATGGATTGCCATTCTCCGGCCCTGCCCGTGGATCATCCGTTTACCAATGTTCAGGCGTTTTACTGGTCCGCCACCACCAGCCGGTATGATACCGCATATGCATGGGTTCTGTACACCAAGGATGGACCTGTGGGGGTCGGGCACAAACCGCTGTCCGAATTTTTTCTGTGGCCGGTGCGCGGCCCGGACATCGGCATGGGATCAGGCCATGAAACTGATCGCTGATAACCTGCGGGTCACCCGACCGGAAATCCGTCGCGCCTTGCAGCGGTTGGACCCGGAACCGGTGCAGGATCTGGTGAAAGCCTGCAAAGCCCGGGGGGCCTGGGCCATTGACGTGAATACCGGCCCCCTGGGAAAGCAGGCGGCACCGGGCATGCGGTTTTTCATGGATGCGGTGCAGGCGGTCACCGACCTGCCGCTGCTCATCGACACGGCCAATCCCGATGCCATGGCCGCCGGGGTGAAGGCGGCCAGAAATCCGATTATCATCAACGGGTTTTCCCTGGAACCCCGCAAACTCGCGCAGATCCTGCCCCTGGCCCGGGAACATGATGCCGCTATCGTGGGATTCCTTTTGTATCCGGATTCCCGGGTGCCAACAGATGCGGCCCAGCGGTTCGAGGTGGCTCTGGAGTTGATGGAAGCAGCCGAAGCGGCCGGTGTGGCAAAGGAGCGAATGATCATCGATCCGGTGATCCCGCCCCTGGCATGGGCGGACGGGATTGTCCAGGCCAGAGAGGTGGTGAAAGTGATCCGCACCCTGCCCGACCTGCTGGGATTCCCGGTCAGAACCATCGGCGGCATCTCCAACCTGGGGACCAATGCCCCGGACCGGGCCGCACGCCTGGTCATCGAACAGAGCTTTGTGGCCATGCTGGCGGCAGCCGGCCTGGATTATGCGCTTCTGGACATATTGAATCCCGATCTGGTGCGGGCAGCCCGGGTGTCCGGCATCCTGGCCAAAGAGAACCTTTTTTCCTGGGGCATGGTGTCCTGATGACCGGTCAGCAATTTGATTTTGATTATCTGGTGGTGGGTTCCGGTTTCGGCGGCAGCGTGTCTGCCATGCGGCTTGCCCAGAAAGGCTACCAGGTAGGCGTCATCGAGTCGGGAAAACGGTGGAACAATGATGATTTCGCCAGAACCAACTGGCATCTTCGCAAGTATCTGTGGATGCCGAAACTGTTCCTATACGGCATTCAGCGGATGAACCTGCTCGATGATATTTTCATATTGAGCGGTGCCGGCGTGGGCGGAGGCAGTCTGAACTATGCCAATACCCTGTATGTGCCGCCGGATTCTTTTTTCGACCATGAGATTGTCAGGCGGATGGGGGGAAAATCTGGTTTGATGCCCTATTACGATCTGGCGCAGAAAATGCTGGGGGCCACGGAAAACCGGTATATCGGAGAATCAGATCATCTGATGCGGCAGACGGCGGCGGAATACGGCCGGGAACACACTTTTCGCAAAACCCGGGTGGGGGTGTATTTCGGCGAACAGGGGAAAAAAGCCAAAGATCCCTATTTTCTGGGGGAAGGACCGGACCGGGTGGGGTGTGAACTGTGCGGGGCCTGCATGACCGGGTGCCGGAAAGATGCCAAAAACACCCTGGACAAAAATTACCTGT
>JAABTO010000070.1 GCA_011389835.1 Desulfotignum sp.
CTCACTGGATGCGGACACGCTCACACGCGCGCCTTTGCCAAACAGCAACAGGTCTCCGTTTTTAATTTTTGTGCCTCCGGTGCTGCCGATGCCGGCGATCACATAGATGAATACGGTGTGGGCCGGTTCCACTTGGTGACTGAATACAGCCCCGGGAGGCACGTCACAGTCAAGAAATGTGGGCTCGATGACAATGTCATCCACCGGGCCGCTGACCCGGTCAATACTCCCGGCAATGATTTTCACCCGGATCCGGCCATCCAGGATGACTTCCGGCACCTGATCCGCCGTGATGTCCCGGTATTTCGGGGAGATCATCTTCTGAGCGGCGGGCAGGTTGGCCCACAACTGGAATCCGTGCATGGACCCGTTGTCATCGCCTTTGGGCATCTCCTGGTGGATGATGCCGCTGCCCGCGGTCATCCACTGCACATCCCCGGATGAGATGGTTCCCTGGTTGCCCAGGCTGTCCCCATGTGCCACATCCCCTTTCAACACATAGGTGATGGTTTCGATTCCCCGGTGCGGATGCCAGGGAAACCCTTTCAGATAATCCGCCGGTGCGTCGGACCGGAAATCATCCAGCAGCAGAAACGGGTCCAGGGTCGGGGCTTCGGCATGACCGAACAGCCGGTTCAGGCGAACCCCGGCACCTTCTGTGACCGGCTGGCGATGCAGTTTGAGTTTAACGGGTCTGTTTTGCGACATGATGACCTCCCATGGTTTTCATTGCCTTTTGCGTATCTGTTTAATATAACCATCCCAGTGAATTGTAAAATGTAAAAAAATGACCTTATGTACCTGGCGAAAATAAGAAAACACCGGCAGATCACCTACTTTCTCCGAAAATCCATTCTGGATGAGAATATTTCCGGATTTCAGGATATCTGTTCACTGGGACCGCAACCCGGGGCCTGGATCGATTATCCCGGCGGCAATGCCTGGCATGTGTGCCCGGAACTGGTCCGCCGGATTACAAAACAGGCCGGACAGTTTGATTCCGAAGAACTGGAAGACCTGTTCTGGCCGTTTGTCCGATCCGATATCCGACAGGCCACGGCCCATTTCAGGGAACGGGGCAAGACATCTGCATACCGGCGCATGACCAGAAAAGAAAAAGAGACCGTGATCCGCTCCACCCATGCCTTTGACAAACGCCGGGCCCATTTTCTCAAGTTCGGCAACATGGACCAGGGGCCTTTGGTGAACATGCCGCCGGCCCTGTTCCGGAAACTTCAGGGCAAATGCCGGGATCAAATCGAACAGGAATTCATTCATCAGGAACGCCGCCTGAACCACCGGGAACTCAAGTCCTATGTCTATACCATCTTTGACCTTCAGCGGTTTTTCAAGGGATTTCTGGCGAAGAAGATGCCTCATGCCCTGGATCAGGACAAAGTGGACGCTTTTTTTATCCAGGAGCTGTGCGATCTGAACAAAGGTCTTTTCCAGCAATCCGGCCATCTTCACGACTACCTGATCCGGTATGTCGTCATGTTTTTTGACCATCCGTACGGGGAATCGGTTCTGCTCGAACAGATGGAACAAGATTTCCGCTTTCGCAGCCGGTTTTTTCACCAGCCGCCGAAACCGGCCGTGTCCAGATCCAGGGCCAGGGAAATTTTCAACCTGACTGCAGCGGAACTCAAAACCATGGACAAACGGTCCCTGACCCGGAAGTTCCGGAAACTGGCCAGAAAACACCACCCGGACAAAGGCGGCAGCCAGGACAAATTTGTGGAACTCAGCGAGGCCTACCAGGCCCTGCTGGAAAAAATTACCGGACCGGTCTGACACCGGCCGTTCAAACCATTCATAAAAAAAGGAATGATTCCATGTTTTGCAAGGCTCAGGACAACGGATTCAAGCAGGCCATGCCGGGAATACAGATCAAGACCCTGGTGTACGGTGACACCACCCTTTTGTCCCAGTTCAGATTGGCCGGGGGCCATACCCTGCCGGTTCATACCCACCCCCATGAGCAGACCGGATACCTGGTGAGCGGCCGGTTGAAAATGAGTATCGGAGACGATACCTTTGATGTGGGTCCGGGTGACAGCTGGTGTGTGCCCGGCAACATCCCCCACGGCGCCGAGGTGCTCGAGGATGCCGTGGCCGTTGAGGTTTTTTCGCCGGTGAGAGAAGACTACCTGCCGGTCAGCGTCTGATTCAGATAATCCAGAAACCGCTGCCCGGATTTGCGATCCGCATCCTCACGGTACCGGTTTGTCCCGGCAAAGTCAAACCATGTCCCTGTTGACCTTTTTCAGACCGGGTGGTAAAACCGGGCGGATATCTGGAAAGGAAACCGTGATATGATGAATTTTGACCACGGATGATCAGCTCCGGAGGCCATTGTAGATGCGAGATGAAAGAGCTCCTGATCCGGAAACTGTCCCGATGAGCTCATGACCCACAAAGGGGGTGGACCATGTCAGCCAGGACCCGTTGCGCCGAACCGGAAAACCAGACCTTGATGTCCCGGGGTGTATCCCTGGCACCGGAACTGTCCGCCCTTTTTCAGGAAATGTATGACCGCCTGACAACGGGCACGGATTATCCAGACCCCGACCGCCTGGGAAATCAACTGGACACATTGATCCGCCACATGCTTTACAGTCCCACCGATTTGGCGGATATACTCAAGGCCGTATCCGTTATTCATGACGCGCTGACCAGACGGATCATCACCCATCATATTTCGGTTTTCGAAACCCGGGACCACCGGTCTCTGCCAGGCCCGTTCTGCTGGATCGCCATGGGCAGCGATGCCCGGCAGGAACAGGTAGCCAGAACCGACCAGGACAATGCCCTGATCTATGCGGATCCGCCCCGGTCCAAAGAAAACGAGTGGGACAGCTATTTTGCCGACCTGGCCAAACAGGTGGTTACGGACCTGGACCGGTTCGGATTCACCCTGTGCAAAGGGGATGTCATGGCCACCAATCCGCAGTGGCGAAGATCCCTGACTCAATGGCGCCGGGCCCTGGACCGGTGGATCGGATCAGCCGAGCCCGCGGACATCCGGACCCTGACCATCCTGCTGGACTTCCGGCCGGTGTACGGGGATTTTCCCATGGCACAAACCCTGTGGGACCGGGTGTTTGACCTGTTCCAGGAAAACCCTTCGGTCAGCCACTTTCTGACCCGGGACGATGTGCTGTTCAGCTCCCCCAAAACCATTTTCGGCAGGATCCGGACCCACCGGGTAGACACATGCCGGGCCTGCTTCAACATCAAAACCGCGGGTCTGGCCCATCTGATCAATGCCATGCGCATCCTGGCGCTGAACCACGGTATCTGTGCCCCGTCCACCCTGACGCGCATGGCCGGCCTCAAAGACCAGGGGGTCCTGGATCCTGGTGGACATGAACGGGCCATGGATGCGTTCTATCATCTGAACCGGCTCAAAATCGGCAGCCATCTGAACCGGGACCGGCATCCAGCCCTGCCGGTGAACTGTGTGGACCTTTCCGCCCTGTCTCGAACGGAAAAAAAACAGTTAAAAATCGTTCTGGACACTGTGATCCATTTCCAGAAACAGATTCAGAAAACTTACAGCATGAAGTGGATGAATTTTTTCAATTAACCCGATGTAAAGTCGACCAGGGGGCGTATGACACCCGATTTCCACCAGTTTTTCACCCTGTTTGCACAGATCAGCAAAAAAATCCATGCCAACAATGATACCCGGGACATCCTGACCTGTATCGTGGAAAACATCACCCGGGTACTGTCGGCCAAAGGCAGTATTTTCTGGATTCTGAACACGAACACACAATGCATTGAAACAAAGATCTTTCACGGGTTTGATTACCGAAGTCTGATGCACACCGATTACACTACCCTGATGGCCCTGTTTGAAGACCAGAAAAAAGACTGCGTGGTCATTCCCAACGCCCGGGAGGACGACCGGATTCCAGATCTGGAGCGCCTGGGAAAGCGTAAGATCAACTCGGTGACCGGCCTGTTTTTCGACATTGCCGGTCCTTATACCGGGCTGTTGGCGGTCTATTTCACCGGAAACCGCACCCTGGCCGCCCATGAACTGGAACTGGTCACGGCCCTGGGGGAACAGGGCGCCATCGCCCTGGAAAAAACCATGAGCCATGACAGGCAGATTCTGGCGATCTACCGGAAAATCGTGGAAGGATTCGCCCTGGCCATCGAGGCCCGGGACCGGGTCACCCATGGTCATTCCCGGCGGGTGGCCACCTTGTCCCGGCTCACGGCCCGGCAGATGGCCCTGGAAGAATCCATGGTCAAAACCATATTTCATGCCGGAATCCTTCACGATATCGGAAAAATCGGGATCCGGGACACGGTGCTGGACCGCCTGGGCCACCTGACCCCCAAAGAGATGGATCAGATCCGGCAGCATCCGGTGCTGGGGGCGGACATTCTGTTGCCGCTGACCTTTTTCAGCGAGATCGCCCCCATGATCCGGCACCATCATGAACGGTTCGACGGGACCGGGTATCCGGACAAAATCAAAGGGGAAAACATCCCTTTGGGTGCCCGGATCCTGGCGGTATGCGACGTATTTGAAACCATGACCACCGGCCGGCCCGGCATGCCGCCAAAGGACCTCCCGTCCGCGATTGCCGAACTGAAACACGGTGTGGGCACTCTGTTTGACCCGGCCGTGGTCCAGGCGTTTTTCGCCATGATCCAGGAACATCCCCATGCCATGGAGATCCATGACTCCATCGATGATGTCCTGGACATGCTCCGGCAGAACGTGGCGGACCTGGCTTTGCAGAACCGCCTGGAAAAAACAGCGACCCGCCTGTTTCCAACAGGATTTTAAATATTTACCAGGTCTGGCGCACCTGGGGATAACACCGTTTTCTTATGGAGAATCATGAATCTGTCCAGACTATTTAAGAACCTGCCCATCCGCTATAAGATCCTGTGCATCTTTTCTTTCACTTTTTTCGTGATCATGGGGCTTTCCAGCCTCACCATCTATTCCATTGTAAAACAAAACCTTGAAAAAAACATCGAAAACATGCTGGCGAACGCCACCTCCGCCATGGTGAACAATGTCAGAACAGCGGCATCCGTGTCGATCCGAAATTACCTGCGGGCCACGGCGGAAAAAAACCTGGAGATCGCTGCGCACCTGTACCAGCGACAGGCCGACGGATCGCTGACCCCGGAACAGGCCAGAAAACAGGCGGCAGACATCATGCTTTCCCAGAAAATCGGCACGCATGGCTACATCTGTATTCTGGACGGAACCGGCCGGGTGGTGAAACACCCGAAGAAACTGCTGGAAGGCCTGGATATTTCCGACCACGCATTTGTTCAGGAAATGGTGGCCCGGAAAAAAGGATACATTGAATATGACTGGCAGAATCCTGACGATCAGGTTCCCCGGCCCAAAGCACTTTATCTGGAATATTTCGGTCCCTGGGACTGGATGATCACGGTTTCCGCTTACCGGGAAGAATTTTCCACACTCATGAGGATCGAAGATTTTGAAAAAAACATCCTGAATCAGCGGCTGGGCAGCACTGGATATGCCGGTGTTTTAGACACCGGCGGTACCTTCATCATTCACCCGGAATTCAGCGGAACCGATATTTTTTCAATTCAGGCGTTCGCTGATACGGATTTCAGCCACATGCTGACACAGACTCCGGGATCGCAGGGCCTTACCGAGCAACAGCGATTCACAGACCCCTCCGGCAAACAACAGGTATTTTTCGACCCGATTCCTGAATACCAGTGGATTGTGGCGTCTGTCATCCATACGGATGATTTCTTCTCTCCCCTGGACACCATCAAGGAGTTCATCATCATGGTGGGGATGGCGTCCCTTCTGCTTTTCATTCCCATCACCTTTTTTTTAAGTGCATCCATCACCGGGCCGCTGAGAAATCTCATGGACCGGCTCAACGAAGATATCGATACCGGAAAAGGATTTTCAAACCGGATGGTAATCCCGCACTCTTTAGATGAGGTCGGTCAGATTTCTTTTTACTACAACTCGTTCATGGAAAAACTGGAAACATACAGCCGGGATCTCAACACCCAGATCGCCGAACGCAGGCAGGCCCAGGAAGCCCTGCAGGAAAGTGAAGAACGTTACCGGTCCGTGATGGAGGCAACCCCGGATCCCATCATTGTTTATGACATGGACGGATATGTTGCCTATTTCAATCCCGCGTTCACCCGGGTGTTCGGTTACACCCTGGAAGAAAGCCTGGGAAAAAAAATGGACCACTTCGTGCCTGAAGAACAGTGGAAACAGGCCATGGAAGGAATACAGGCAATCCTGGAAGGTCATGTGCTCCCCCGCACGGAAACCACCCGAAAGGCAAAAGACGGTCGGGTCATCGAAGTCACCCTCAGAGGGTCGGTGTACCGGGACAAGAATGGGAATCCTTTGGGCACGGTCATCACTCACAGAGATGTGTCTCAGGTAAAACAGCTGGAAAAAGCGATCATGGAGATCGGAGAAAAGGAACGCCAGAAAATCGGAAATGATCTCCATGACGACCTGTGCCCCCATCTCATCGGCGTGGAAGGGTTGAGCAAGGTGTTGAAAACCCGGGTGGAGAAAATCGCGCCGGATGCGGCCCGGTCCACTGAAAACATCACCCGGCTGATCCAGGAAGCCATCCAGAAAACCCGGCTGCTGGCCCGGGGCCTGTGTCCGGTCTATTTCAAGCACGGCCTTTTGTCGTCATTACAGGAACTGGTTGCCAACACCAGAACCGTTTACCGGGTGACATGCGCGCTGATGTACCATGAAAAAATTCCATCCGGCAATGATTTGGTGAACAGCAATATCTACCATATCGCCCAGGAAGCGGTCCAGAACGCCATCCGTCACGGAGGCGCCGATCATATCATCATCGAGATGGCCGGCCGGAAAGCCACTTTCTCTGTGGCCGTCTTGGACAATGGCACCGGATTTGCTACATCCGGACAATACCGGGGCATGGGGCTGCGCATCATGAATTACCGGGCCAAACTCATGGGCGCATCCCTGGATATTGAATCCGGTGACACCGGCACCTGCGTCACGCTGAAATTGCCGATCAGCGCGCTTTCGTCCCCGGACGGGCCCGCCCCCGGCAGATCCTCCCCAGATAGTGGGTCCTGAACGGTCTTTCACGGGCATCGCTCCGACGGCGGGGGGTGATTTCTTTATTGACTCACCTTGTTTCAGCCTGATACAGATACAGCATGATGAATCTTATCAGGCTGAAGGTCCTTTTCCGGATTTGAATTGTGTTAATCCCAGTCCTGATTCAATCATTTAAGGAGAATTCATGAGGCACTCTTTCACACATTCTTTGGGTCATGTCTGTTTCGTCCTGATGTTGTCTGTTTTTATCCTGTGCCCGTTCATGGCCCACGCCCAGGAAAACCCGGCCGGGGGCACAGACAGTTCCAGAGCCGGCATTGAAAAATTACTGCAGGATCTGGAAGACCCGCAACGGCTTGAAAAACTCAAGCAGGACCTGCGGGTGCTTCTTCAGGCCGGCAAAGAAACTTCCGGGGAACCAGCGGCTGAATCCAAAGGCTTTGGCGGTATGCTGCTGCGAACAATGTCCGGTTACATGCAAGAAATCAATCATGTGTTGGGAGAAGTCGGGCAGAAAATGCTCCAGGCACCGGATCTGGCCAGAGATCTTGCCGGGCAGGCCCAGGATCCGGAAATACTCAGGCGCTGGGGGGAAATGGGCGGTAAGATCATACTGGTCCTGGTGGCAGGTTTTCTGGCACAATTACTGTTTTCCCGCCTCCTATCCAGAACCCGCAACGCGCTGGAAGATCGAAAAAACGGCAGCAAGGAATTCAGAACGGTTTTGATGTTTGGCAGTACATTGCTGGAATTGATCCCCATTGCAGCATTTGCCGCTGCTGCCTATGGGCTGCTTCCGGTGCTTGATCCGCGACCAGGCACCCAGGTGGTGGCCCTGACGCTGATAAACGCCAATGTCCTGATCAAAGTGATTCTGGCCTTTACCAGACTGGTGCTCATGCCGGAAAACCCGTCCCTCCGTTTATTACCGCTGGACAGCGAAACCGTGCATTATCTTTATATCTGGGTCAGAAGAATATTGAGGGTTTCGGTCTACGGCTATTTTATCCTTGAAGCGGTCCTGATTCTCGGGATTGCTGCCAGTCTTTACCTTTTCTTTTTAAAGCTGCTGGGACTGATCATTGCCCTGATGGTGATTATTCTTGTTCTTCAGAATCGGGCGGATGTGGCCGGGTGGCTGCGCGGAGATCATAAACAGACAGCGGCGGCGGATCCGGATTTACCAAGCGCCCGGACTGTCAACGCCTTGCGCAAACGATTTGCCGATTTCTGGCACATCGCCGCCATATTGTTTATCCTGGGCATGTTCGGAACCTGGGCACTGGGAATAGAAGGCGGGGTCTACTTTGTGTTCAGGGCACTGATCCTGACCATCATGGTGGTCTTCCTGACCGCTTTTTTTGCCCGCCTCAGTAAGCAGGGCCTGAATCACCTATTCAAGATCAATGATGACTTGAAAAAAAATTATCCAAACCTGGAAGACCGGGCCAACAGATATCTCCCCTTGATCAGACATACCGTCAAAGGGGTTCTGTATATCATTGCCGCTTTTTCGATCATGCAGGCATGGGGAATCGGCTCCTACAGCTGGATACTGTCGCCCCAGGGGGGAGCCATTGTTTCCACACTGCTGATGATTTTTCTGATTATCGCCGGTGCTGTGGTGATTTGGGAACTGGTCAGTTTGAAAATAGAAGCTTACATGATCCGGCAGCGGGAAAGTGTTGCCGGAAAAAAGGCCAGCCAGAGGATATTGACCCTGCTGCCTCTGTTTAACAACGTGATCCGCATCACCCTGGTTCTGGTGGCGGGTATGAGCGTTTTATCCCATATCGGCATCAATATCGCCCCGCTGCTGGCCGGTGCAGGGATTGTCGGCCTGGCAGTGGGCTTTGGGGCCCAGACCCTGGTCAAGGATGTCATTACAGGCGCCTTTATCCTGATGGAGGGCTCCATTTCAGTGGGAGACTGGATTGAGGCAGGCGGATATGCCGGCACCGTGGAACACCTTACCATCCGGACCCTGACCCTGCGTGACCTCGCAGGGTCGGTATTCGTGATCCCTTTTGGGGATGTGACCACCGTGAAAAACAGCAACCGAGAATTCGGTTACGCCCTGGTGGACGCAGGTGTCGCTTACAGGGAGGATTACGGCGAGGTGGTCCAGGCCCTGCAGGATGTGGCAACCGAGCTGCGGCAGGATGACATCTGGGGGCCGGATATTATCGAGGACCTGGAACTGTTTGGTCTCAACAATCTGGGGGATTCCGCAGTAGAAATCCGTGTCCGCCTGAAAACCAGACCCATGCGCCAGTTTGCGGTGCGAAGGGCGTTTCTGGAAAGAATGAAACATATTTTTGATGAGCGCGGCATCGAAATCCCCTTCCCGCACCAGACCATCTGGTTTGGAGAAGACAAAAACGGGGCTGCCCCGCCCATGCGGCTGCTCAAAGCAAATGAGATTGCACAATCGGAAAAAACATGATATTGCCATCCAGCGATGAACAACAAAAAGAAAATACTGGTGGTGGAAGATCACCCCATTTTCCGGCTTGGGCTGGCCGAATTGATCAATCAGGAAGGGGATTTGTCCGCATCCGGTGATTCCACGGATGTGGAAACCGCCATCAAGGAGATCGAATCGGTTCGGCCGGATCTCATCATCGCAGATATTTCATTGAAAAACTCCGACGGCATCGATCTGGTGCGGCATGTCAAAAAACACCATGCGCACATTCCGGTGCTGGTGCTGTCCATGCATGATGAATACCTGTACGCCCAGCGTGCCCTTCATGCCGGCGCCAGAGGATACATCATGAAGCAGGAGGCCATGGAATCGGTGGTGGCGGCCATTCACCACGTGCTGTCAGGCAAGGTGTATCTGAATGAAACGGTCAAGGAACATATCCTGTCCAATATCACGGGATCGGCAGACCTGCGGAAAGAAACCCCTGCCGACCGGCTCACGGACCGGGAAATGCAGGTTTTCAAGCTGATCGGCAAAGGATATTCCTCCCGGGAAATCGCCATCCGCCTGTTTATAAGCATAAAAACCATCGGCACCTACCGGGAGAGAATCAAAACCAAGCTCAATCTCAAGCATGCCAATGAACTGGTGCGGTGCGCCGTGCATTTTGAAAAGACCGGCCAGATCACCACGGTTCCGGAATAATCCCCTCTTTTACCCTTTTTGCCTTCTCTTGGCCCTACGGGGTGCTAGGTTTTTTTCCTACAAATCCGGCTGATTGCACCTACAGTAAAAATCGGTTTTTCACCGATTGTGATATCGATTTTCCTTTACTATATGACATACAGGCGAACATCTCACCTGACAACCCCTATTTTAAAGGAAGGTAACGCTTATGACCGTACAACCCAACATGACCGACTATGACAAAGAGTACAAAGAGTTCAAATGGCAGGTGCCGGAGTATTACAATTTTGCTTCAGATGTGTTTGACAAATGGGCACAGGACAAAGAAAAGCTGGCCATGCTCTGGGTGGATGACCACGGCACCGAGATCAAAAAAACATTTCATGAGCTGAGCAACGCTTCCAAACAGCTGGCCAACGTGTTCAAATCCCAAGGTATCGGCCAGGGAGATGTGGTTATCGTGGTCCTTCCCAGAAATATTGAATGGTGGATCGCATTCACCGCCTGCATCCGGTGCGGTGCCATGATCGCGCCGGGCACTACCCAGCTCACGGCCAAGGACCTGGAATACCGGGCCAACAAATCCGAAGCCGCATGTGTCATCACCACACCGGCCATTGCCGAAACTTTTGATCAGGTCGCATCCAACTGTCCCACGGTCAAGACAAAAATCGTCATTACTGAACCCAAAGAGGGCTGGACTTTCTGGGACGAGGCCATGGACAAGGCTTCCGACGAATTTGAAACCGCCAAAACCAGGGCGGATGACAACTGCCTGGTCTATTTCACCTCCGGCACCACCGGGTTCCCCAAAATGGCCCTGCATGCGCATTCCTATGGATACGGCCACATGGTCACCGGAAAATACTGGCTGGATCTCAAACCCGATGACATGCACTGGAACGTGTCGGACACGGGATGGGCCAAAGCGGCCTGGTCCAGTTATTTCGGTCCCTGGAACCAGGGAGCGGCCCAGTTTGTCCATCATACCGACCGTTTCGATCCAAAAGTCACTCTGGGTCTGCTGGCAAAATACCCTATCACCACCATGTGCGGGGCCCCCACCATCTACCGGATGCTGGTGCTCCAGGATCTTTCCAAATACAAATTTCCCTTCCTGCGGCACTGCGTTGGCGCTGGCGAACCGTTGAATCCCGAGATCATCGAGGTGTGGAAAAAAGCCACCGGCTGCACCATCCGGGACGGATACGGTCAGACCGAAACCGTGATTCTGGCCGGGAATTTTCCCTGCATTCCGCCCCGGTTCGGATCCATGGGCAAACCCACCCCGGGCATTGACCTGCATGTCGTCGATGACAAAGGCAACATTCTGGGGCCCAACGAAGAAGGGGATATTGCGGTACGCATCGAGCCGGAACGGCCCATCGGACTGTTCAAGGAATACTGGAAGGAACCGGACCGTACCGCCTCCGCATTTATCCCGGGCTGGTATCTCACCGGAGACCGGGCCTATGTGGATGAAGACGGATATTTCTGGTTTGTGGGGCGTTCAGATGATGTCATCCTCACCTCGGGTTACCGCATCGGTCCGTTTGAGGTGGAAAGTGCGTTGATCGAACACCCGGCCGTGGCCGAGTCCGCCGTGGTGTCCAGCCCGGACGACACCCGTGGCGAGGTGGTGAAAGCCTTTGTCATTCTGGCCCCGAACTATGAGCCCAGTGATGCGCTGGTCAAAGAGATCCAGGACCATGTGAAAAAAACCACGGCCCCTTACAAGTATCCGAGAAAAATTGAATTTGTGGAAGAGCTGCCCAAGACCATCAGCGGCAAAATCCGGCGCATCGAACTCAGGGATGCTGAATGGAAAAGATAGACTGATCCTGTCACTTTACAACAAGGGAGGCACCATCCATGAAAGAAAAACTGTATAAAAAAGAGATCCGCATCACCCTGATATTTTCGGCACTGCTGATGCTGACCGGACATTCCGCATCCATTTTCGTGCTGTTTCCAGGACTGCAGCAGGGAACCCTGTGGGGATTTCCCACCCAGTACATCGTTCCCATCCTGCTGGGATGGTTCGGCATCGCCCTGGTCTGTCTCGTGATGACCCTGGTGTGCAACAAATTCGACGATGAAATGGAAGAATACGTCAAGACACTGACCCCTGAAACCGATACCTCAACCGAAAACACTCAAAAATAAGGAGATGACACCATGCCTGCGGAATATGCATTAAGCAATGTCTGGATCGGACTTGGAGTGGTCATTGTCCTGTTTGCCATTTTTTATGCTGTCGGCTATTTTTCAAGCCGGAAAACATCGTCAGACGAAGATTTTTATGCGGCCGGATTCTCCATCGGTCCTGTAACCAACGGCCTGGGCATGGCCGCCACCTGGGCGAGCCTGGCCACTTTCCTGGGGGTCATCGCTTTGATCCTCAGACTTCAGGTGCCGTTTGTGTACCTGTGGATCCAATGGGCCATCTCCATTCCGTTGCTTACCCTGCTTTACGGCACCAGCCTCCGGCGGATGAAGGCGTTTACACCCGCCTCTTTTATCCGCCACCGGTATGGGAAACCCTCTACCGTTGTGATCGTGTGCTGGATGATCCTGATCATGATCATGTATGCCCTGGGCCAGATGGTCGGTTTAGGACAGGCGTTCGAGCTGCTGTTCGGGGTACCCTATAATATCGCCATCATTGTGGCGGGCCTGGCCACGGTGGGATTCATCACCATCGGCGGGATGTACGGGGCCACCTACAACGCGGCATTCCAGATGGTCGTCATGACCATTGCCATGATCGTGCCCATGGGCGCCATCATGAAGGCCATGGGATCCTCGGGCTGGTGGTTCCCCCCCCTGGCTTACGGTGACATGGTACCGGACATGATCAAGAACATCCCTAGCTTTTTTGACATGAAATACGATTTCCGGTGGTATTTTGCCCTGATCCCTGCCTTCACCCTGGGACCGGTGGCCCTGCCGCATCTGGCCATGAAGGTGTTTACCTCCTCGTCAGTGAAAAGTGCCCGGTGGGCCGTGGTATGGTTTGCCATCTTTCTGGGCCTGCTGTTTTCAGGCACCTATGTGGTGGGCTTTGCCGGCAACTATTTTACCGCCACCACCGGACGGATCATCGAGAAGGCCGACCAGACGATCCTGATTCTCAATGTGTTTTATAACCCGACCCTGGTGGCCGCCTTTGTCATGGGCGGGGCCATCGCCGCCGGGCTGTCCACCATCGGCGGCAACCTCATGGCCATCGCCGGCCTGGTGGGATCGGACCTTTTGGGGATCATCGCACCCAACATGAATTCCGCCAAGCGGATGAAATGGGGATACGCCGCCCTGGGGCTGGGGGGGCTGGCTGCCGTTCTCATGGCATTCAACCCACCGAGATTTCTGGTGACCAGTATCCTGTGGGCCTTTGGCCTGCTGGCCACCACGGCCACCCCGGCCATCCTGCTGGGGGTCTGGTGGAAGGAAGCCAACAAACTGGCACTGATCGTCTCCTCCATGGTCTGCGGAATCATTTTTATCGTGATCTCCCCCCATGTGCTGCCTTCCATCTGCGTCGGATCCGGCCTGGTGGCGGCTTTGGGCATGTCCGGCGGCATGGTGACCATTCCGTTGAGCTTTGCCATGTTCATCCTTTTGTCCATCGCCTTCAACCGGATGCCCGCACTGAAGGCCTATGCCCCCACCCTGGCGGACAAAAAGGTGATCGACCGCATTCACGGCTGGGGTCCTGATTACGATGAATCCCGGTACAACGGCATCACATGGCCTTTGATCATCTCGGCCTTCTGCGTTGTCATCTTTATCTGGGGCTTGCAGCCCTGGTAACCATTACCCATGTGTTCTGTCCGGATTCCGGCCCGCCCGGGTCCGGACAGAACAAAATTCCCAAAGGTTCTCCATGAACTACCCGAGCGCCATGATCCGGCTTGTCAAACTGGACCCTTCCGGTCTGAAAACGCTTTCTCTGAATCTGTTGCCCTGGATCTGCATCTGTCATGTGTCGGTGCTGGGGCTGATCTACGGCGGCACCGCGGCCTGGCTCAGCCGGGATCTGCTGCAGGACCGGGGACTGCTTCAACTTACCCTGGCAGGGATTCCGGTGGCGTTTCTCATGCATGCCGGGGCCGCTTTGTTCCTGTGGGTGTTTTTAAAAGCTCTGGGCGGCAAAGCCACTTTTCTGACCGCCTATTTCACCATGGGCGTTGCCGCCATTTCCCTGTGGATTTTCGCTCCGTTTCTGGCCATCATCCAGGTGCGCGCTCCCACCCCGGCAATTGTAACGGCCTTTGTCTTGACCGGTTTCTATGGACTGGCTGTGACTGGCAAAACCATCCAGCAGGCCTTTGACCTGTCCACCACCCGAACAGTGATTGCCCTGTCTGCCGCCGTGATCTATATCGGCTGTTTTCTGTATCTGTGGGTTTAGGTGTTACAACCAAACAAAAAAACACCGGGCAACCGATAAACAGCGTCAGAAAGATTCCTCCTTGTCTATGACATGATCCAGGAAGCGGTCTGGTAGAACACAATGGACAGACTCAGGGCCAGCAGTGTGTTGAACACCATGGAAAATACCCCCCATTTCCAGGACCCGGATTCCTTGACAATGCAGACCACCGCCACAAAACACGGGGAGTAAAAGATGGTGAACAAAATCAGGCTGAAGGCGGTAACAGGGCCCCATCCATCAGCGGTTCTCAGCCGCTGTGCCAGGGACATACTGTCTTCCGGGGCCACATCCCCCAGAGAATAGGCGGTCCCCAGGGTGGAGACCACCACTTCTTTGGCGGCAAATCCTCCCACAAGGGCAATATTGGTCTGCCAGTCGAATCCGGCATACCGGGTGACACTTTCAAGGGCTATGCCCATACGGCCGGCAATGGAATGCCGCAGGGCTGCAGCCCCCGGATCCATCGGTTCGGGAGGTGCGTGTCCGACATTCTCGGCAGAAGCGCCTGCCCGGGGCGCATCAGCCGG
>JAABTO010000318.1 GCA_011389835.1 Desulfotignum sp.
TACCACAGATCCTTTGAACGTTGCAACGAGTTTATCAGGCCATCCGTGCAGGGAAAACGGCTCAAACCGCTGCCGCCGGCCGGTGCAGGGCCAGAAAATTGCCGCCCACCACCAGAATAAGGCCGGCTATGGCGGAAAAACTCCAGACATAGCCTTCAACAAAAGAAGAGATGAGCAATGCCACCACCGGGACCACCATGATGCTGTAGGAGGCCTTGTCCGCGCCCAGGGACCGGATCAGTGTCAGATAGCTGGTGAACGCGATAATGGAACCGAACACCGCCAGATACAATAGAGACGTCACATACGGCAGGGTCATGGAAAAATCAAATTCTTTGCCGAGAATCAGGGCCAGGACCGTCAGGGCCAGGGCACCGTATCCCATGCCAAAGGCATTGGCCTGGATCACCGGAATGTTGTTTCTGGAATTTCTGGCGGACGTGATGTTGCCCAAAGAGGCCAGCAAAACACTGGTAAACCCGAACGCCACACCCATCAGGTTTTTGTCCGTCAGATCAAAAGACTCGATCTCATGCATGAAAATCAGACCGATCCCCATGATCCCGACCATCGCGCCCAGAACCATTTTCCTCTCCACGGGTGTGCCCAGAAAAAACGCCCCGTTGGCAATGTTCATGAACACGATGGAAGAAAACAGCACAGCCACCAGCCCGGAGGTGAGATGGACTTCCGCCACATAGACCAGCCAGTAATTCACGGAAAACAGCAGCAATCCCAAAAGCCCCATGAATACATGATCCCGGAATGAAAAGACCAGGGTCAGCCCCCGGAGTTTGCAGAACACCAGCAGAATCACCGAGGAAAGGGCAAACCGGTACACCACCGATATCATGGGATCCACGGTGCCCAGCTGAAATTTGATACCGATCCAGGTGGATCCCCAGATGATCACGGTCACCACATACAGCAAGCTGTCTTTCACAGACATTCGGTATTTACCTCCTGCAAACCGGTTCAGGCAGCCATTGATCCCTGTCTGTTTTCCTCAACCGTTTTTCTAAGCGATTCCCAGCAGCCGCTGAACCATAAACCAGACCAGGGGAATGAAAATTGCGGGCAGCATGTTTCCCACTTTGATCTTTTTTTCCCGGAGCATGTTCATACCGATTCCCAGAATCAACAGCCCCCCCACCCCGGACATCTGAGCGATCACCGCCGGCACCAGCAGCGGTTTGAGCACCGACGCCATCAAGGTGATGGCGCCCTGGTAAAGCAGTACCGGCACGGCGGAAAACATCACCCCCAGCCCCAGAGAAGAACTCAGGATAATACTCACGATGCCGTCCAGACAGGATTTGGCGAACAGGGTGGCATGATTGCCGGACAGGCCGCTTTCCAGAGATCCCACAATGGCCATGGAACCCACACAGTAGATCAGGGACGCCGTGACAAACCCCTGGGCGAAACCACCTGAGCCTTTGGAAAACGTTGTTTCCAGAAATTTTCCCAACCGCTCCAGCCGGTCTTCGATACCCACCCATTCGCCCACAAGGGCGCCCAGGGCCAGAGAAATGATGATTACCAGCAGGTCATCGCTGACAATGGCGGTTTTCAGACCTACAAGAAGCACAGCCAGGCCCACGGCCTGCATCACGGTCTGATTGTAGCGGTCCGGAATCCCGTTCTTGAACAACAGCCCGACCATGCTGCCCGCGATGATGGCCAGGCAGTTGACAAAGGTTCCCAGCATGATGGTTATAAAAACCTTTCCCTGATGTGGTCCACCCCGTTTCGAAACAGCCGGATACCATCGGTCTCTTGTGCATCAAACGATTGTCCCAGGCGCTTTTTGAGCTGTTTTTCCCGGTTCCAGTCCGGATGGTTGGTGACATGGTTGTAGGCTTCCGGATGGGGCATGAGCCCGAAGATATTTCCGGTGGGATCACAGATACCGGCAATATCAAGTTCCGATCCATTGGGATTTAAGGGAAACATCCCGTTGGCCGGATTACCGGTTTCATCGGCATACTGAAACACCACCTGTTTTTCCGCCTGAAGAGATGTCACCACGTCCGGATCGGCAATGAATTTACCCTCCCCGTGACGCACGGGAAAATCCGCCCGGTCAATGCCCTTTGTGAACACGCACGGGCTTTCGGGATTGGCGGTCAGGTGCACCCATTGATCCCTGAAATTGCCGCAGTCATTGTAGGTGATGGCCACGGATCGTTGGGTATAATCTCTTTTCAGGCCCGGCAGAAGACCCAGGTTCACCAGGGCCTGAAACCCGTTGCAGATGCCGATGATCAGTTTTCCCGCATCCACAAAGGAGAGCAGGTCGCCTCCGATATGGTTTTTGAGCTTCACTGCCTGGATCACCCCGGCCCCGTGGTCGTCCCCCCAGGAGAACCCGCCGCCGAAGGCCAGCACATGAAAATCAGCCAGCTTCACGGTGCCGTCCACCAGAGAATTGATATGGACCCGATGGGGCTCAGCCCCGGCCAGTTCAAAGGCCAGGGCGGTCTCATGGTCGCAGTTCAGTCCGAAACCGGTCAGGATCAGTGCTTTCACCTGTGTCATATCATCTCTCCAAACAGTTGATTAAACGCCTTTTCCAGATCGGCGCAGGACAGATCCACCATCGAATCCCCCCCCTTTCCCCTGATCTTCAAACGGTCGTGGGTATCGGTGACAGTTCCCACACACCTTACTGCCAGGCCTTTGCACAGTTTTTCAAACACAGCCCACTGAGCTTCAGGCACCGTCAAAATGAACCGACCGGCAGATTCGGAAAAAAGCAGTATCTCATCGGAAATCGATACCGAAGCACACGGGGCCTGTGACAGATCAATCTCCAGGCCCAAACCGCCGGCCATGGTCAAGAGCGCCAGGTGAATCCCCAGACCGCCCCGTCCCACAGCATGGCAGGATGCGGGCATCTCCAGGCTCACCGCTTTTTCCACGGCCCGGTACAGCACTTTGCTGGCATCAAAATTTACCCTGGGCACATTCATGCCGGTCTGTCCGAACAGGTCATAATATTCCGATGCCCCCAGTTCGTTTCCCGTGATGCCGGCCACATAGACGCGGTCCCCGGATGCCTTGGGCGCCAGGGTCTGGCAGCGCAGTACATCGTTCACCACCGAGGTGGCGGAAAACTGCACGGTTTCAAGGGCCGACACCTTGATGCGTTCGCCGAACGCGCCTTCCAGGTGGCCGTCCACATACATGGAATCCTTGCCCGACAACAAGGGAATCCCATAGGCCATACAGGCATCCTTGAGGGCCCGGCAGGCCCGCACCAGCTGTGCCGCCTTGAATCTGCCGTCCGGGTTGTTTTTTTTGTCATACCCGATATCGGGCCAGCAGAAATTGTCCACCCCGCCGATATGATCCATGGTGCCGCCCACGGCAATGAGCCGCCGTACCGCCTCGTCAATGGTGCAGGTCATCATGTGATAGGCATCGATTTT
>JAABTO010000319.1 GCA_011389835.1 Desulfotignum sp.
AAAATCGGCCTTAAAGGTATGGAAAAGCCGGTTGTCAAAACCGTGACCCAGAAATTGACTTCGTTTGTGCTTACGATTTTGACCTTGATCGTTCTGGCCGGCGGTACTTACTATGGCTTGGGCTGGATCAAGACCGTTGCCGGCGATGCCGCCATGTATGTGGTGGTGCCGCTGATCGTGATTGCCTATCTAATTCTTGTCTGGCTGGCCTGCCAGGTGCCTGAGCTGGAATATTCCCATGAAATCAGCAAGCTTCCGAAACTGAGAGAAACCGCCCAGGCCGGGTATTATTTTCTGCTGCCCATCGTGGTGCTCATGTGGTGCCTGACCGTGGAGCGGCTGTCCCCGTCTTTGTCTGCCTATTATGCCACGGTGGTGCTCATTTTTATCGTCTTGACCCAGCGGCCGCTGAAAGGGATTATCCGGAAAAACAGTGCCCCGGAATTTGCGTTTAAAATGGGTTGGGACAACCTGATCGCCGGCATGGTGGCCGGCGCCAGAAACATGATCGGCATCGGGGTTGCCACGGCAGCGGCCGGCATTGTCGTGGGCACGGTGACCCTCACCGGGATCGGTCTGGTCATGACCGCGTTTGTGGAATTCATCTCCGGCGGCAACCTGCTGCTCATCCTGTTGTTCACCGCCATCATCAGCCTGCTGCTGGGTATGGGCCTGCCCACCACGGCCAACTACATCGTGGTGTCCACCCTGATGGCACCGGTGATCGTCCATCTGGGGGCGTTGAACGGGCTGGTGGTGCCCTTGATTGCCGTTCATCTGTTTGTGTTCTATTTCGGGATTCTGGCGGATGACACCCCGCCGGTGGGGCTGGCCGCTTTTGCTGCGGCAGGGATATCCGGCGGAGACCCCATCCGTACCGGTATCCAGGGGTTCACCTATGATATCCGGACCGCTGTGCTGCCGTTTTTCTTTATCTTTAACACCGAACTGCTCATGATCGGGATCCAGAACTGGTTGCATCTCACCATTGTCATTGCATCAGCTGTGGCGGCCATGCTGGTGTTCGGTGCGGCTACCCAGGGATACTGGATCACCAAAAGCCGGTTTTACGAGAGCATTGCCATGCTGCTGGTGACCTTTACCCTGCTGCGGCCCGGCTTTTTCTGGGACAAGGTGTATGAACCCTACAATGAACGGCCGGGGATCGAACTGCTCCAGGCCATGGAAAAGCAGGATGAAAACACCATGATCCACCTGGTGATCCAGGGCGAAACCATGGACGGTGATGAATATACCAAGTCCCTGATGCTGCCGGTGGGAAAGGAAGGGGCCCCTGAAGACCGGCTCAGGGAAGTGGGGTTTGAGGTGATTGAGGAAGACGGCAAACTGCTCGTGGATAACATCATGTTCGGCAGCAATGCCGAACGGATGGGAATCGATTTTGACCAGGAAATTGTATCGGTGATGATGGAAGCGGACCGGCCTCCCAAACAGTTGATGTTTATTCCGGCTTTGATGTTGCTGGGTCTGATCTACTTTTTGCAGAAACGCCGGCAGACACCGGAAGAAGCGTCCCGGCTCAAATTAGAATAAGGGGAATCCATGTTCAAAAAAATACTGGTGCCCGTGGATATCGACTATCCCAGAACCTCCAAGGCGGTGTATGACAATGCCGCGGAACTGGCATCTCTGAGCGGCGCACAGATCCGTATTGTATCGGTGATGCCCGGATTTACCATGCCCATCGTGGCTGCGTTTGTCACTGATGAGATCAAAAAAGAAGCCCGGACTCACTTTCAGAAAGCGCTGGATGATTTTGTGGCAGCCAACTGTCAGGGGAGCAATGTCACCTACAAAGTGCTGGTGGGCAAACATTACGAGGAAATTCTGACAATGGCGGACAAGTGGGGGGCGGATCTGATCGTGGTCTACCACAACCGCTCCCGGACCGTGAACGAGGCATTTTCCAACACCTGTGCTCAAAGAGTGGTCAAGGATGCCAACTGTTCGGTGCTGCGGTTGAGAAATCTGCTCAAATGACCTGCCGGATCCTGAAATGATCCACCATGTTCCGGTGTCCTGCCCCATGGACTGCTTTGACCTGTGCCGGTTTCTGGTAACGGTCGATGGCAACCGGATCATGGATATCAAGGGAGATCCAAATCATCCCGTGACCCGGGGGATGATCTGCCCCAAGGGCCGGGACCTGGTGAAGCGGCATGTTCATCCGGAGCGGCTGCGGCATCCCATGGTAAGGCGCAAGTCCGGGTTTGTACATACAACCTATGCCGAGGTCCTGGACCGGGTTGCAGACACCCTGACATCCGTGCATGACCGATGGGGGCCCACCGGGGTGCTCAACTATGTCAGTGACGGATACGGGGGCGTGAAAAGCCGGCTTCAGTCCATTTTTTTCAACTGCCTGGGCGGAGACACCCGGTTTTCCGGCAGCCTGTGCTGGGCAGCGGGCATTGCAGCCCAGACCCTGGATTTTGGTGAGGCCCGGGGACATCTGCCCGAAGATGCCGGCAACGCCGACCTGGTCATTGTGTGGGGCAGAAATCCCAAAGCCACCAGTTTTCATTTTTATACCCTGCTCAAACAGGCTGAAACAAACGGCACCCGGATCATTGTCATCGATCCCATCCGGTCGGACACGGCAAAACTCCTTGGCACCCACGTGGCGGTAAAACCAGGCACAGATGCGGCCCTGGCTCTGGGCATGGCCCATGTTATCGTAAAAGAAAACCGTCATGATATTTCATTTGTGACTGACCATGTCCTGGGGTTTGACCGGTTCTGTAAATATCTGGACCGGTTTGATCCGGAAACGGCTGCTCTGATCACCGGCATATCTTCGGGTACCATCCGGAAACTGGCCCGGGAATATGCCGGTGCCCGTGCCCCGGGGATCTGGATGGGATACGGCCTGCAGCGCTATGCCAACGGCGGGAACACGGTGCGGTGTATCGATGCCCTGGCTGCGGTGTGCGGGCATGTGGGCAGACCCGGTACCGGGGCCAACTACGCGGCAAAATCTTTGGCCCCGCTGCTGAACCGGCCGGAAAAAAACAGCCAGGTCCATGTCACGGCATCCCGGACCTTTCCGGCCCCCATGCTGGGACATTTTCTGCAGACCGTGGACAATCCCCCCATCACCGCCGCGTTTGTGGCCGGGGGCAACCCGTTGAACCAGAGCCCGGATCTCAATGCGGTATTGCGCGGTTTTCAGCGTATTCCCTTCAAGGTGGTGTTTGATCATTTCATGACGGACACGGCCCGGCATGCGGATCTGGTTTTGCCGGCCGCCACCGTGTTCGAACAGGACGACCTGTTTGCGACTTCCATGTATTCCCATGTGCTCAATTATTCG